>NZ_FNHL01000007.1 GCF_900103715.1 Halogranum gelatinilyticum
AACGAACGTATAGTACGAGAGGAACTACGTTTGGGTGCCACTGGTGTACCGGTTGTCTGACAAGGCAAATGCCGGGAAGCTACGCACCACGGGGTAAGAGCTGAACGCATCTAAGCTCGAAACCCACATGAAAAAGAAGTACCACCGAGGACACTCGTAGAAGACGAGTTAGATAGACTCGGGGTGTACGCGCCGAGGCAACGAGGCGTTCAGCCCGCGAGCACTAACAGTCCAAGCCACATTCATACCGCATGGGAACCCGTGTCCGTAAACGGGTCCAGGTGCTAACTGGAATGCACGAACACATTGGTTGTCAAGACGAATCCAATCCGATCCTGGTGTTAACTACGGTTCGATTCCGTAGATCGGCATTCGGACGGCCATAGCGGTGAGGTTCCACCCGTACCCATCCCGAACACGGAAGTTAAGCTCACCAGCGTACGAGCAAGTACTGGAGTGCGAGAGCCTCTGGGAACACCCGTTCGCCGTCCACCATTCATACTTTAGCCTCCGACGCATTGCGTCGGGGGCTTTTTTCATTTATAGAGAGAGCGGCAGCACTATCGAGAGCGGCAGTACGAGCGCGAGACAGTTCCTTAGCGACGGCATCGCGCCAGCGACGGCACCGCGACCGCAACACCGACAGCGACGGCACCGCGACAGCGACAGCCCTGCCGACAGCACAGAGGCGGCCCCCCCATCGCGCCTGCGGCGCGAAGGGGCCCGCCGGTTTCAGTCAGAACGAGAGGTGAGACGACGAGCTCGGCATATCGTCATCGTCGTCGATGCCGCCCTCGTGG
This sequence comes from Halogranum gelatinilyticum, assembly GCF_900103715.1. NCBI lineage: Archaea > Methanobacteriati > Methanobacteriota > Halobacteria > Halobacteriales > Haloferacaceae > Halogranum > Halogranum gelatinilyticum. The sequence continues at coordinate 801 of NZ_FNHL01000007.1, forward strand.
AGGAAGGTGTAGTCGTCGTCGGTGAGATAGACCGTTCCGTCGTCGACGGCGACGTCCACTTCGACGAGTGTCGAGTCCGCGGCTTTGCCGTTGTCACAGTAGCCCGAGCAGCCGTCGAACATCGAGCCGTGTTTCGGGCAGATGATCTCGCCGTCGCGAATCGCCGCGCCGGTCCCGCGGTCGAGTCGTTGGTCGGTTTCGTGTTGGCAGAAGTTGAGCCACGCGGCGACACAGTCGGCCGTGTGGACGACGAGCGCCTCCTCCTCGGAGCCGTCGCGTTCGCGGACGGTGAAGAGAAACGACTCGCCTTCGGCGAGCGTCGCCACCGTCGTGAGTTTCGTCGCGTTTTGCATCGGTGTTCGGCGTGTCGACGCGGCCAGCGCACAAAAAGTTCGGTATCGGGTACAGAAACGCCGCAACGCCGCCCAGAGCCGCCGTCTGCGACCGTGGACGAACGGTGAGTCGGGGCCGTAGTCGCTCCGCGACCGACCTGGGGAGCGGGTGGTGCGTACCGACTCTGCTTGGGGGGCGAAACCGGCTGTTTCCCTACAGTTTTCCATTTCCTGTCCGGGCCGTCGAACCGTTCGGTTGGATGCCCGTCGGGCCGTCCGCAGTCGCTACACATTCTACAATGTTTGAACTTCTCACAATGGGGAAACAGCTAAGTTCGCCGCCTCGGAGTCGTCAGATACGAATGACACAGTTCACGGCACTCGGTGGGCACGGTGTCTGGGCCGGGTGGGAGACTCGGCCGTCGGTCTCGCACGCGCGCACGCGACGTCACACACAGTCCGTGGGGGGTGTCCGTTGATGGGTCGGGCGGTAAGCGTCTCGCTCCAGAAGGGTGGCGTCGGCAAGACGACGGTGGCCATCAACCTCGCGGACGCGTTGGCCGCGCGGGACCACGACGTGCTCCTCGTCGACCTCGACCAACAGGGGAACGCGACCGAGGGTGTTGGTCTCAAGGAGCACTACAAGTCGGACTCGCCACACGTCGGCGACCTCCTGACCGACAGCGACCCGGTGGACGCCGAGACAGTCATCCACGAGCGTGAGGCCTTCGACGTCCTCCCCGCACACGTCAACCTCGACGAGGTGGAGGACAAGATCCGCAACTCAACGTTCGGGATGTTGTGGGTGCGTCGCCGAATCGTCGAGCCGTTGCTCGACGAGGTGTACGACTACATCGTCATCGACTCGCCGCCGAGTCTGGGACCGCTCTCGGACGCCTCGCTCATCGGTGCGCGGCACGTCATCGTCCCGCTCCTGATGAGCGAGCCGAGCGTGAGCGGCTTCGAGCGGATGTGGGAACAGCAGATTCGGCCCATCCGCGAGGAGGTGGGCATCGACCTGCTGGCCATCGTCCCCAACGACCTCAGCGGCAACAACGAGGAGAAGCGCATCATCGCCGACCTCGAGGACTCGCCGTTCGCCGAGTTCCTCCCGGCGTTCGCCCGGAGCGCGGAGTTCGAGAGCTCGCCCGGTCCCGGTATCCGTCACCGCATCGCCTTCAGCCGTGCGTGGCGTGAGGGGCAGACGTTGCGGGAGTACGACCCGGACAACGATATGCTCGCGCGGTTCGACGCCCTCGCCCGTGTCGTCGAGGAGGGAGGTGTCGCCGATGCCTGACGAGAACCGCTTTGCCGGACTCGGTGACCAACTCGACAGTGAGGATGAAGACGACTCCGAGACCGTGAGCGACGACGCGGCCGACGGTGTCGGCGAGGAGACTGGAAGTACCGAGACCGGTGACGGTGCTGGAAGCGACGGCGGAGCAGAGGGCGGAGCCGACGACGGAGAGGCAGCCGAGCCAGTGTCGGCGGCCCCGTCCGCTGCGGACCGAGGCGGTTCGCCTACCGGGAACCCCGAGGCGGGTTCCGAGCCGACGTCGTCCGCGGATGGCCGGGCCGAGTCGGGACCGGCGTTCGCGTTCGACGACACGCGGGCGAAGAGCCTCTACGTCCGCCCGGAGACGGTCGAACTGCTCGAAGACGCGGAGTTCGAGGTCGAATCGATCCTCCGTCGCGACCACGGTATCCGCGACCTGACGGGGCGGGAGTTCCACGACGCGCTCGTCCGCGCCGTCGCGGCCGACCCCGAGGCGGTCGCCGAGCTGGTCGCCGACGCTCGCGACGAGTGAAGGGTGGCGACTCGGTGACCGGTCGCTCGCCTCACCGAGGTATTTTAATGCCTCTCCGTCCAACGTTCGGCAATGAGTGACACTACACAGTGGGTTCAACGGATTCACCGGCTTCGCCAGAGGTGGGCTAGCAGATGAACAGTAAGGTCAGCCGCGTCATCGACAGCTACGACCTGGACGGTCTCGGTGACGAGCTGGTCGTCCGCTGGGTCGACGAGGGTGAGAGTCTCCGGGCGTTGGCCGACGAGTTCAACCGGCGCGTCCTCATGGGAGCGATGCGGGACGCGGGGGAGAACCCCATCGAGGGCGAGGTCGAGAACACCTACCGGCTCCTGACGGGCGACGACATCTCCAGCGGTGTCCGCACGGAGGCGCGGCGGTCACTCGAACGCAACGGGGTCGACGTCGAGCAGCTCGAACGGGACTTCGTCTCCCACCAGGCGATCCACACGTATCTGACGAAGCACCGCGGCGTCTCGAAGGAGACCGAACCGGAAGACAGCACCGAGACGTTGGAGAAGAACCAGCGGACAATCCAGCAGCTGAAGGGCCGGACGCGGGCGGTGACGACGAACATTATCGAGAATCTGCGGGACACCGGTCGCCTCGACGTCGACGACTTCGACGTCATCGTCGACGTGCGGGTCATCGAGACGGAAACCGGCGAGACGTACGACGTCGCCGACCTCTTCGAGGAGCGTGCCGAGGTCGACGCGGCGGCGGAGTGACCGGCCGTCCGGGGTAACCTCTAGGCTTACGAAGAGTACGCCAACCCCGAAAGGTAAATACGGGCCGTGCATGGTGTCTACTAATGAACTCCCAGCAGGCACCAGCGACCCGTGCCGACGTGTACGTCAGAAACGTCGGCGGCATCGACGAAACGACCGTCAGTCTCGACCAGGGCGTCACCGTCCTGACCGGCCGGAACGCCACCAACCGAACCTCGTTCCTGCAGGCGGTTATGGCCGGACTCGGTAGCGACAACGTCTCGATCAAACGCGACGCCGACGAGGCAGAGGTCACGCTCACGCTCGGCGACGAGACGTACACGCGGACGCTCAGCCGACGCAACGGCACCATCGTCTCGGACGGCGAGCCGTTCCTCGACGACCCCGAACTGGGCGATCTCTTCGCGTTCCTCTTGGAGATGAACGAGGCGCGGCAGGCCGTCGCCCGTGGCGACGACCTCCACGAGCTCATCATGCGGCCGGTCGACACCGACGCCATCCAGGCGGAGATCAGCGAACTCCAGTCCGAGCGGCGTGACGTCGACGCCGAACTGGAAGAACTCGACAAGCTGAAGCGGAAACTCCCGAGTCTCGAAGAGCGGAAGACGAAGCTCCAGTCGCAGATCGACGAGCAGTCCGACGAGTTGGCCGAGAAGCGCGCCGAGTTGGAGGAACTCGACGCCGACGTCGAGACCTCCCGCGAGGAGCAATCGGAGTTAGACGAGAAGCTGGCCGAACTCCGCGAGACGGAGTCGGACCTCGAAGACGTGCGCTTCGACATCGAGACCGAGCGTGACAGCCTCGACGCACTCCGGTCGGACAAAGAGGAACTCGAGACGGAGCGTCGGGAGCTTCCGACCGCGCCCGACGACGAGCTTGCGGAACTCGACAAGCGGATCCAGCGGCTGCGTGGCCGTGCGGAGACCATCGACTCGGTCGTCAGCGAACTGCAGTCGGTCGTCCAGTTCAACGAGGAGATGTTGGAGGAGGGCGAAAGCGAGTTCGCCGAGGCACTCCAGCCCGACTCGAACGGCTCCGTCACCGACCAGCTCGTCGGCGACGAGACGACGACCTGTTGGACCTGTGGGACCGAGGTCGAGACCGACCAGATCGAGGAGACGCTCGACCAGCTCCGTCAGCTGCGCTCCTCGAAGCTCTCGACGCGCACCGAACTGACGAGCGAGGTCGACGAGCTGCAAGCCGAGAAGCGGTCCATCGAGCAGACCCAACAGAAGAAAGAGCGGCTCGACCGTCGGCTCGACGACGTGGAGGCGGAGATCCGTCGGCGCGAGGAGAACGTCGAGGACCTCGAAGCCCGCGAGGAGGAACTCGTCGACGAACTCGGTGAGCTGGAGGACGAGGTCGACGACCTCGAATCCGAGGAGTACAGCGAGGTGCTCGACCGGCACAAGGAGGCCAACCAGCTGGAGTTCGAGGTCCAGCGGTTGAAGAAGGAGCGTCGGAGCGTCGAGGACGAGATCCGCTCCGTCGAGGACAAGCTCTCGCGTCGCGAGGAACTCGAAGCCCGCCGCGAGGAGATCAGCGAGGAACTCGAATCGCTGCGCACGCGCATCGACCGCATCGAACAGCAGACGGTCGACGAGTTCAACGAGCACATGGACGCCGTGCTCGCGGAGCTCTCCTACGAGAACATCGACCGCATCTGGATCGAGCGCACGCAGAAACAGGTCCGTGAGGGTCGCCGGAAGGTCACGAAGAGCCACTTCGACCTGCACATCATCCGCAGTACCGACGAGGGAACGACGTACGAGGACACCGTCGACCATCTCTCGGAGAGCGAACGGGAAGTGACCGGCCTCGTCTTCGCGCTCGCGGGCTATCTCGCCCACGACGTCTACGAGGTGTTGCCGTTCATCCTGCTCGACTCCCTGGAGGCTATCGACTCCGAGCGCATCGCCGCGCTCGTCGAGTATCTCGACGACTACGCGGACTATCTCGTCGTCGCGCTGCTGCCCGAGGACGCCGCGGCCGTCGACGAGCGGCACGCTCGCGTCACGAGCATCTAACCCGGTGACAGAACCGCCAGCAGCCGCCGACGCTGCTCACTGATAGCTCGGTTCTCACTGTTACGCGTGTAGTCGTGTAACGACCCTCGGCACGCCGACCCATAGAGCAAAGTATCCGACCGTGGTCTGTGTTGGCATGACGCCCGATGTCGAACCGGTCGCCGTTTCGTCCGTCGTCTCGCCCGTCGACTCCGAGAGCCACCGGCTCGCCCGGCTGGGACGATGAAAGCAGCCGAGGCGGTCGTCGAGACGCTGGAGGCACTCGGCGTCGAGCGCGTCTTCGGCTATCCCGGCGGGCGCGTCATCGAACTGTTCGACCACCTGCCGGACTCCGATATCGACCTCGTGCGCCCGCGCGACGAGCGGGAGGCGAGCGTCATGGCCGAGATGCACGGTCGCTTGACGGGCCAGCCGGGCGTCCTCTCCGGGCAGGGACCGTGGATCGGCAGTCTGGGCGTCATCGGACAGATGGAGGCGCGGCTCGCCTCGTCGCCGATGGTCGTCCTCACCGAAGCGAGCGAACGCGGCGACTACTCGACGCTCGCGCCGTACCAGCAGGCGCGCGGCGACTACGGCGGTCTCGATTTACCCAAAATTCTCGACGGCGTGACGAAGGAACACTGGTTTCCGCGGACGCCCACGGAGACCCTGCGGAGCGTCCAGCTCGCGTTCAAACACGCCGTCGCGGGGCGGCCGGGTCCGACCGCCGTCATCCTCGACGGGACCGGCGTGACCCAAGCGGTCCCCGAGGACCCGACCCCGCCGGTGTGGGACCCGGTCGAACAGACCCGGACGTGGCTCTCGCGGCCGACCGCCGAAGACGTCGCCGCCGCCGCGGAGGCACTCGCCGCCGCCGACAGGCCGGTCGTCGTCGCTGGCAACGGGGTCCACGCCGCGAAAGCGTACGACGAACTCGCGACCGTCGCCGAGGCGTACGACGCCGTCGTCACGACCTCTTACCTGGGCAAATCCACGTTCCCCGAGACCGACGAGCGGGCGGCGGGCGTCATCGGTTCGTTCGGCCACGAGGGCGCGAATCAGGTCGTCAGCGAGGCCGATACGCTCCTCGTCGTCGGCTGTCGGATGAACCCGATGGACACCAACTGGCAGGCACCCAGCTTCATCCGGCCGGACGAGCAGACCATCGTCCACGCCGACATCGACACGCGGAACGCGGGCTGGGTCTACCCCGCGGACGTCGGTCTCATCGGCGACGCGAAGGAGTCGCTGCGGGACCTCGCCGAGGCTGGCGGCGGCGACAACGACTGGGCACTCGACCGCGCTCGCGAGGCTCGCGGGTCGTTCACCGCGCCGGAGTGCGACTCGGACGCCGAGCCGATCCTTCCCCAGCGCGCGGTGAAGGAGATCGAAGCCGTCGTCGATAGGGAGACCATCGTCACGGCCGACTCGGGTAACAACCGCTTTTGGCTCTTGAACTATCTCCAGACGCCAGCAGTCAGGACCTACTTCGGCAGCGGCGGCGTCGGCGGGATGGGTTGGGCAACGCCCGCGGCGGTGTCGGCCGCGCTCGCGACGGACAAGGACGTGATCGGTGTCGCGGGCGACGGTGGCTTCGCCATGACGATGACGAGCGTCGAGACCGCCGTCGAGTACGGTGTCGCGCCGACGTTCGTCGTGCTCAACGACACGAGTCTGGGGATGGTCCGGCAGATGCAGGCTGAGAAGAACGACATCGCGGGCGTCGAGTTCCACGACACCGACTTCGTGAAAGTCGCCGAGGGCTTCGGTGCGGTTGGGCGGCGGGTGACGACGGCCGAGGGGTTAGCCGAGGCACTGCGCGAGGGGAAGGCGAGCGACCTGCCGACCGTCGTCGACGTGCGGATCGACCGCGAGCAGGACATGGCCGAGACCTTGCAGTCGTCGTTCTACGCGCAGGTGGGTGGGTTGCACGAGTGAGTGGTTTCTGAGTCTGGAAGCGAACTTTGACTCGATGTCTTTGCGACCCCGAAAGCCCACGCTCTCTCGACTCGCGCGCCTCGCTGTGCTCCTCGCCTCGTTTCACTCGGCTGCGGTGCTTGCATCGTCGTGCTTCGTCGAGAGCGCGTCCCCTTTCGGTCCCACCCGCCCGCAACAGCCACATCCTCCCCAGCCGACTCCTTCGCTCGTTGCACTCGCTCAGTCGTCCCTCGCGTGCGTGTTTCGCGGCCGACGCCGCGAAGCCACGCGCCTGGCCAGTGGTTCGGCGGGCCGAATTTGAATGATTGTTCCTGAGGGACTGAGAAACACTTTTCTCGCCGACGCGTCCTTCTCGGAGTATGTCAACCGTTCTGGTAACTGGCGGAACCGGCTTCATCGGCTCGTACGTCGCCGAGGACCTCCTCGCGCAGGGTCACGACGTCGTCGCGTACGACCTCTCGACGGACCCCAGAATCCTCGAAAAGCTCGGCATCGCCGACGACGTGGAGATCCGCCGCGGCGACGTGACCGACTCGACGGACGTCGTTCGGGCCGTTCGAGAGACCGGCGCGACCCACATCGTCCATCTCGCGGCGTTGCTGACGACGACCGCCCGCGAGAACCCGCGGCTGGCGATGCGGGTCAACATCGAGGGGACGAACAACGTCTTCGAGGCCGCCCGGACGCTCTCCGAGCAGGTCGAGCGGGTCGCGTGGGCCTCCAGTGCCGCGGTCTACGCACCCCCACGGAACTACGACGACGGCAGCGACTGGTGGGTCACCGAGGACGACCTCGTGTATCCGGACACGCTCTACGGCGCGACGAAGGAGTACAACGAGCACCAGGCGCGGGTCTACCACGAGGATTTCGGCGTCTCACACGTCGGCCTCCGGCCGACGGTCGCCTACGGCCCCTACCGCGAGACGGGCGGCTCGGCGTTCCTCGCGAACATCGTCGAGAAGCCCGCGCTCGGCGAGTCGTTCTCCGTCGAATACGGCGACCAGGCCATCGACTGGCAGCACGTCCGCGACATCGCCCAGTCGTTCCGCTGTGCCGCGTTCGCGCCCGAAGAAGACCTCACCCAGCGCGTCTACAACGTCCGCGGCGAACTCGCGACGATTCGGGAGGCCGCCGAGACCGTCCAGAACATTCTGCCCGACGCGGACCTCACCGTCTCCGACGAGGGCGAACTGCCGTGGACCCAGAAGCTCGACATGACCAAGGCCCAGGAGGACCTCGGCTACGACCCCGAGTACGACCTCGAGACGGGCTTCCGGCAGTACATCGACGTGCTGCGCGAGGAAGCCGGACTGGGCCCTGTCTGATTCGACCCCGCTACTCCTCGACGACGACGCCGTCGTCCTTCGTCGCGGGCGCGCCGACGACGAACACCTCGCCCGGCTCGACACAGACGAGTTGGCGAATCTCCTCGGGCGAGACGACGACGATGTCGCCGGCGACTAGCTCGTCCGTCTCGTCCTCGTAGCGCAGCTCGAACTCGCCGGAGAGGACGTGGTACAGTTCCTCCTGCTCCTCCTGGTAGTGTCGGTTCAGCCGTTCGCCCGCCTCGAACACCCAGACGTTGGGCCGCATCTGCTGGGGCCGCAGTTCCATGCCGACGGACTTGAGGTCCGCGACGCCGTCGTCGAGTTCGCGGACGTCGATCTCGTCGAGGTTTACTTTCGCGTGCATCGGTGACGGTTCTCACAGCAGCCCGAAAAAGATGTGGCCGAATCAGGATGTGACTGGTCAGTCGGAACGGCGCGTGGCTTCGCGGCCTCCGTGCCGCGAGCCACTCACGCGAGGGATGAGCACCGGAACGACGCGAGTGAAACGAGCGGAGTGAGGAGCGCAGTCGGCTGGGGAGGGTGTGGTCTCTCGAAGCGCAAGCAGCTGTGGCCGTGTCCTTCCCGTCACCCATCTCCCGCCTCACGGACTCAAACGCTGACAGCCGGCACACTGAGCCACACCCAAACGACTCACTCTTGGGTCTGTGAATACTCCTTGACCCACTCTTTCAGACTGATGCCCATCGTCGCGTAGGTGATCGCGTTCGACGACGCCGAGTTCGCGCTCTTGACTAACTCGGCCTCCAGCGTCCGCGTCGGAACCTCACCCAGGAAGTGCGGAATCGCGCGCTGCACAGCGAGGGGACAGCCGACCTCGTGGGCCAGTGCGTAGCCCGAGATGGAGTGGGGAATCTCCTGTGTCGCGTACTCCGGGTCCGGGTCGTCCAGCACGTCGTCGTCGACGAAGTCGACGTACTCGTAGCACTTGCCCACGTCGTGCAGGAGGCAGGCGGCGATAATCACGTCCATGTCCGGCTCCGCGCCGTGGAAGTCGCGCTGTTCCTCGGCCGATTTGATGGCGATCCGCGTCACGCCGCGGACGTGCTCGACGTTGTCCACTTCGTGGATGTTCCACGCGTAGGGGATGTCGTGGATGTCGCGCCAGCCGCCGCGTTCGAGACCGAGACACCACGCCTCGACGACCTGCGCGCGCAGCGTGTCGGAGTCGATATCCGCCAACTCGGGGAACGCCGCCTCGACCTGTCCACGTTGGTCGGTGAAATCGGTCGACATAGTTAGCGAAGCTCGTCTTTCTGGACGGTCTCGCGGCCGATGAACCGCGGCCGCTCGCCGATGGCGAGGAAGTTGTTCACGTCTTCTCTCGCTTCCTTCGCCTTCCCCTTCGCGGGGTCGTAGTCGCGCGACCCCTCGCTGCCGAGGGCGTCGTGGAGCGCGTCGAGGTCGTCGAAGTACAACTCCGCGACGCCGTCGAACTCCGCCGCCTCGGGATTCGTCGGCAACACGGTGTCGTACTTGACGACGCCTTCGATCTCCCGCGCGATGGGTGTGTGGTTGTTCTGCCAGTGGTCGACGAACTCGTCGTGGGTCATCCCCTCCTTGCGGACGAGGAACGCCGAGTGTTTGTAGAGTCCATCGGTATCGCCGTCGACCTCGTCTTTCTGGACGACGACCTCGCCGATGAAGCGCGGGCGACGCTCGATGTCGAGGAAGTTGTCGACGTCCTCGCGGGCTTCCTTGGCCTTGCCTTTGGCGGGGTCGTAGTCACGGGAGCCTTCGCTGCCGAGGGCGTCGTGCAGCGCGTCCAAATCGTCGAAGTACAGCTCGGCGAGACCGTCGAACTCCGCCGCCGCGGGCGTCACGGGCTGGACCGTGCCGTACTTGACAACGCCCTCGATCTCGCGGGCGATAGGGGTATGATTGGTCTGCCAGTAGTCGACAAACTCCTCGTGGCTCATGCCCTCTTTCCGGACGAGGAGGGCGATGTGTTTGTAGAGGCTCATTCACCGGAGAATCTCGGTTCGTACTCATAAATCATGAGGGAGAATTAAGAGACCCGGACGCGACAGGTGCGCCATGACGTTCTACGAGCGCGACTTCATGGAAGGCACCCGGGGGACGATGGCCGTCGACTGGGAGGAACGCATCGACACGAAGCGGATGCGCGAGGAGCGCAAAGAGCGCGCGCTCGAACGGATGCGGGATGCTGGATTGAGTTCGATGCTCCTCCTCTCGGACCCGAACATCCGCTACGTGACCGGCCTCGCGATGACCGGCGGCAGCGGCGCGGACCACTACTCGCTGCTCCTCGAAGACGGCTCTGTCGTCCACTGGGACACCGCCGACCACGCCTCGAACCAGCGGTTCAACTGTCCCTGGCTGACCGACATCCGCTACGCCTGCCCCGGTCTCGGCAACGTTCCGCGGGCCTCCGGCAGCCCCAGTGCCCGCAAATTCCTCCTCGACACGATGGCCGAGGGCGTCGCGAGCGCGCTCTCTGACTACGGCCTCGAGAAAGAGCCGATGGGCATCGACGTCGGCAACGCGGGCCTGCTCGACGCCCTCGAACGCCAGGGCATCGACACCCGCACCGAGGAGTGCGCGGCCGTGATGGAAGATGCGAGAAAGGTCAAGACCAAAGACGAAATCGAGTGTCTGCGGATGGTCGCCGCCATCGCCGAGGCGGGCTTCCAGCAGGTCGTCGAGAACGCCCGGCCAGGAAGGAGAGAATCGGAGGTTTGGGGCGACGTGACCCGCGAACTGTGGCGTCACGGCGCGTTCGTCGGCGGCGGCTACCTGACCTCGGGACCGAACACGTGGCCCAAGCACCAGGCCAACACGACGGACCGGATGATTCGCCCCGGCGACCTCGTCTACGCCGATATGTACAACATCGGCTACCTGGGCTACCGCTCCTGTTACTACCGCACCTTCTCGATGGGCGAACCCACGGAGGCGCAGCAGGACGCCTACGAACTCGCCCGCGACAACCTCTACGACGTGCTCGAACGCATCGAACCCGGCGCGACCACCGACGACGTCGCGCAGGGCTTCCCGGACATGGAAGGCGAACACGCCGACTGGTACGACGCCGACGAGCACTGGCAGATGACCACCAACCACTGGGCGCACGGGCTCGGCCTCCAGTTGTACGAAGTCCCCCTCATCTGGCGCGGCATCTCCGAAGACCACCCCATCGAACTGGAGGAGGGGATGGTGATGGCCGTCGAGACCCAGGAGCCAGCCGAGCGGCAGGGCGTCCGCGTCGAGGAGATGGTCGTCGTCCGCGAAAACGGCGTGGAGATCCTGAGTCAGTGGCCCGTCGAGGAGATCACCGCCATCGACTACTGACCTTCTGCCGAACCTTCCTGATAAACCGTTAAGTCCACACCGTCCGACCCTCAGCCATGAAACTCGGCACCGGCCTGTTCACCTGTCAGCGCCGCCCGGACGACGACCGGCCGACGAGCGCCCTCTACGACGAGATGCTGACGCTCGCGCGCACCATCGAGGACGCTGGCCTCGACAGCGCGTGGGTCTCCGAACACCACTTCCTCGACGACGGCTACCTCTCGGGGACGATGCCCGCGCTCGGCGCGTTAGCGGCCGCCACCGACGAGATAGAGATCGGCTCCTGTATCGCGCTCGCGCCGCTCTACAACGCCGTCCGGCTCGCCGAGGACGCCGCCACCGTCGACCTCGTCTCGAACGGTCGACTCACGCTCGGTCTCGCCATCGGGTCGAACCCCCGGGAGTTCGCGGAGTTCGGCGTCCCACAGGAGGAGCGCGTCGAACGCCTCGCCGACACGGTCGACCTCCTCAGAGGTGCCTGGTCCGACGGACCACTCGGTCACGAGTCGCCCTACAATCCAGTCTCGCCCGACACGTCCATCACCCCCAAGCCCGACGGCCACCTTCCCATCATGCTCGGCGGGGCGGCCAAGCCCGCGGTCCGCCGGGCCGCCCGCACCGCCGACGGCTGGTGCGCGCCCTCGTCGCTCTCCGTTGGGGCCGTAAAGAAGCGCGTCGACGACATCCGGCAGGTGCGGGAGAAAGAGGGTCTCGACGGCGACTTCACCGTCTACGTCCTCCAGCACGGCTTCGTCGGCGACTCCCGCGAGGAGGCGTGGGACGCCATGAAGGACGGCTATCTCTATCTCCAGCGACGCTACGCGGAGATCTTCTCCGGCGAGTCGGTGCCGGAACTGGACGACGAGCGCAAGCGAGAACTGAAAGACCAGGCCATCTTCGGCACGCCCGAGCAGGTCAGAGAGGAGCTGGAGACCTACCGCGACGCCCTCGGCGACGACGTTCACTTCATCTTCCGGACGTACCACCCCGGAACGGGAACTGAAGAGATGGTCGAGTGCATCGAGCGGCTGGGCGAGGAAGTCGCGCCGGAACTGGCCTGACTCCTCCCCGCTCCTCTTCTCCCCCGCACCCCCTCAACTCCACACCCCTCCTCGGCTGCTCGCGCTCGCCCCGGCGGCACGCTCGGCTACCGGACGAGTGCCGACGCCCACAGCTCCCTCCCTTCTCCTCTCCTCCCCCACACCCCCTCCTCTCCGCATCCCACCCTGTCGTCCTTTCGCGCCCTCCCGCACCGCCCGGCGGCTGGCAGGCGCGCAAAAAATTTCACCCCTACCCGGTCTTGTAGACACCCCGGACCTGCGCGGCGCGGGTGTCGTCCGCGGTGAACACGTCGACGTCGACGACGCCGATGTCGCCGCCGAGCCGGACCACGTCCGCCACCGCCCGGAGGTCGCCGGTCCCCGCACTCAGATAATCGATGCGTATGTCGATGGTCGGCACGGGCTGGTCGACCAGCGAGACGAGTGCCGCGCCGCCCACCGTGTCGGCGAGCGTGAACGTGACGCCGCCGTGGGCCATCTGCTTCTCACTGTTCCACGACAGCTCCTCGCGCATCTCGATCCGGCCCTCGGCGTGGCCGTCCTCTACCTCGGTCACCTCGACGCCGAGCAGGTCGGCGAACGGCATCGTCTCGAAGAACTCCTCGATGTCCATGGCAGACTCTCACACGCGACCGTCTTAAAAATGGGTTCCTACGCTACGCCTCGGCCTCGACCGTCTCGCGGATGCCCTCGGCGATACGCACCGGCGCGGGGAGGTAGAAGTCCTCCAGCGCGTGCAGCGGCACGGGCGTGTCGAAGCCCGTGACGCGCTTGATGGGGGCTTCGAGGTGGTAGAGCGCGTCCTCCTGGAGGGTGGCGACGAGTTCGCCCGCGAAGCCACCCGACAGCGGGGCTTCGTGGACGACGACGCCCCGTCCGGTTCGCTTCAGTGACTCGACAGTCGTCTCGCGGTCCAGCGGCGAGATCGTGCGTAAGTCGACCACCTCGACGTCGATACCGAGGTCCGCTTCGACCAGCTCGGCGGCCTCCAGCGTCGGCGGGACCATCGAGCCGTAGGTGAAGACCGAGACGTCCGACCCTTCGCGGCGGACGGCGGCCTTCCCCAACTCGATGGGTTCCGCGTCGAGATCGACCGGTTCGCGGAACGACCGGTAGAGCCGCTTCGGTTCGAGGAAGACGACGGGGTCGGGGTCGCGGATGGCCGCACGGAGCAGGCCGTAGGCGTCGGTCGGCGTACTCGGAATCGCGACCTTCAGCCCCGGCTGGTGGGCGAAGATGGCCTCCATCGACTCCGAGTGGTGTTCTGGGGCGCGAATCCCGCCGCCGTAGGGCGCGCGGACGACCATCGGACAGGTGAACCGGCCGCGGCTCCGGTTTCTGAGACGGGCGGCGTGAGAGACGAGCTGGTCGAACGCGGGGTAGACGAAGCCCATGAACTGTATCTCCGCGACAGGCCGCAGCCCCTTCGTCGCCATGCCGATGGAGGCACCGACGATGCCCGATTCGGCCAGCGGCGTGTCGAGGACGCGCGCCGAGCCGAATTCGTCGTAGAGACCGTCGGTGGCGCGGAAGACGCCGCCGTTCTTCCCCACGTCCTCGCCGAGGACGAGCACACCCTCGTCGCGAGCCATCTCCGCCCGCAGTGCCTCGCGGACGCCGTCGACGAGCGTCAGCTGTTCGCCGGATTCGGCGAGGCTCACGAGTGGTCCCTCCGGAAGGCGTCCTCGCCGTAGCGTTCGACGAGTGCCTCCAGTTCCGCGCGCTGGCGTTCCAGTTCGGGCGTCGGCTCGGCGTAGACGTGCTCGAACATCGCCCCGGGCGACTCGGCCGTGGTCGACTCGGCGGCCGCGATGGCGTCGGCGAGCTGCTCCTCGATACGCTCCGTGATGGCTTCCTCCGTCGCGTCGTCCAGCAGGCCGCGGTCCCGCAGGAACCGCTCGTAGCGCGGGATGGGGTCGCGGTCGCGCCACTCCTCGGGGACGCCCTCCCGGTAGACGTCGGGGTCGTCGGCGGTGGTGTGCGCGCCGAAGCGGTACTGGACCGCCTCGATGAGCGTCGGCCGCGCCTCGCCGGGACCGGGGTCGCGCGCCTTCCGGACGGCCTCGCGGGTGGCGACGTAGACCGCGAGGGGGTCGGTCCCGTCGACCTGGACACCGTCGAAGCCGTAGGCGTCGGCCTTCTGGGCGATGGTCTCACTCGCGGTCTGTCGCTCGCGAGGGACGGAGATGGCCCACTGGTTGTTGTTGCAGAAGAAGACGACCGGCGCGTCGAAGACGCCCGCGAAGTTCATCCCTTCGTGGAAGTCGCCCTCGCTGGTCGCGCCGTCGCCGAAGTAACAGCAGTAGACGCTGTCCTCGCCGAGATAGCGCGACGCCATCGCCGCGCCCGCGGCCTGCGGAAGCTGCGTCGCGATGGGGATATACTCCGGCATGACGTTGACGCCCTCGGGGATCGCGTAGCCGTCGCCGTGGCCCATCATCGTCAGGAGCAGCGACTCGATGGGCACCCCGCGAACCACCTTCGCGGCGTGGTCGCGGTAGGTCGGGAAGAGCCAGTCTTGGGTCCCCAGCGCGTAGGCACTGGCGACCTGGGCCGCCTCCTGTCCGGCGAGGGGCGCATAGGTGGCGATGCGGCCCTGTCGCTGGAGGCTAACCGCCCGCTCGTCGAAGCGACGGGCGAGTCGCATATGCTCGTAGATGCCGAGCAGGGTCTCGTCGTCGACGTCGGGCAGCGGTTCGTCGGTCCGGCTGCCGTCGGGGTTCAACAGTCGATACTGGGAGTCGTCGTCCGCGGAGTGGTCGAGTACGCTCATATGGTGGGCTGTGGTTCGGTGTGGTGTCGTGGTGTGGTCGCTCGTGGCTGTCCGGGGTTGTCGGGGCGTGCAGAACGCGCGTCGTCGCCGTCTTAGGTCCGTGTGCTCCTCGTGGCGGGTGCTGTCGGAACTCCGCGCTGTTTCGTCCACAGAACTGCGAAAAACGTCTCCACCAGTGTCGTCTCGGGCCGCGTGTGGGGGCTGTCGTCGGTGCCAACGGTTCGGTCGGCAGTCGGACTGGTGGAGTCCATACCTGATATGATCTCTATCTTGTATTAATTATTGTGTGGGATTCGGTGCCACGGATTGGTCGCCACAGTGGGTGGTTGGGGTGACAAAGTTGTGCTTTCAACCGGTTCTTTCTGACCAATCGTCAAGCGTCAGGGGCGGACCGTCCGGTTCCAGCGGCGTGGATAGCGTTAAGATTCTCCCGGAACGTCATCGTGTATGTCGACACACCACACACCGATTCGGGTCGACCACGTCGGTATCGCCGTCGAGTCGGTACCGGAGGCCGAGACCGTCCTCCAGGCGCTCGGGGCGGTCAAGCGTCACGAGGAACCGAGTCCCGACGGCTCGTTCACCTGGGGAACCTACGAACTCGGCGACGCGTCGCGGTTAGAGCTTATCGCGCCGACCGAGAGCGAGGCCGAAGACGGGTTCCTCGGCGACTTCCTCGCCGAGCACGGGCCGGGACTCCACCACGTCACGCTCGAAGTGGCCGACCTCGCCGCCGTCGTCGACAGTCTCGAAGCGGCCGGGCTGCGGGTCGTCGACGTCACCGACCGGGGCGACTGGACGGAGGCGTTCGTCTCGCCGCGGAATCCGACTGGCGTCCTGTTTCAACTGATGGAGTACCACGAGGGCTACGCAACACGCCACGGTGGTGCTGACGCGGCCTACGTCGACGGTGTGCGGCTAGGGGCGAGTGAGGAAAGTCCGGAGGGCGACGAATGAGCGACGACACGGGAGCCGAGAGCGACGCCGACGACGTCCCCGCCGAGGTCCGCGAACGGATCGAGTCGGACCCCTACTGTGCGACGCTCGGCATCGACCTCCGAGAACTCGGAGCTGGGTCGGCGACGACGGCGTTGACCGTCACCGACGACCTCCTCAACTTCCACGGGACGCCCCATGGGGGCGCGCTCTACTCGCTGGCCGACGCGGCCTTCGCCGCGGCCTCCAACAGTCACGGCGACCCGGCCGTCGCGCTGGAGACGAACGTCTCCTATCTCGCCGCCGTCGACGTGGGGGCGACCGTCCTCGCAACTGCCACAGAGACCCACCGCACCCGCCGGACCGCCGAGTACGAGGTGGTGCTCACGACCGAGACCGACGGCGAGCGCGTGGCGACGTTCCGCGGCCGGGTCTACCGCCCCTGACGCCGTCGCTCGCGTTCAAGGTATCCGAGTCAGCGAAGAAAGACGACGAGATGACGGGACGCCGGGACGCCGGGCCGACGAGACGATGAGACGATGAGACGACGAGAGGACAGCACCGACTTCAGCGGTGGTCGTAGACGCGTTGGACCTTGCCGACCTCGGTGCGGCCGATGGTGCCCGGTTCGACGATGTCGATGCTGTCGGGCGTGACGTCGAGGACGTCCTCCAGTCGCGCCTGGACCGTCTCGCGGAGGCTCTCGCTCGACCCCGCGTACTCCTCGTGGTGCTCGACGGTCAGCTCCAAGGTGTCGAGGCTGCCGTCGCGCCGCAGGTCGATGCGGTAGTGGGGGGCGACCTCGTCGAGGTCGAGCATGACCTCCTCGATCTGGCTGGGGTAGACGTTGACCCCGCGGACGATGAGCAGGTCGTCGGCGCGGCCGGTGACGTTGCCCATGCGGACGCAGGTCCGGCCACACTCGCAGCTGTCGTAGTTCAGCGTCGTCATGTCGCCCGTGCGGTAGCGCAGCACCGGGAGTGCCTGCTTCGAGAGCGTCGTCAGGACGAGTTCGCCCTCCTCACCCTCCGGAAGCACCTCGCCGGTGGCGGGGTCGATGATCTCGGGGTAGAAGTGGTCCTCCCAGATGTGGAGCCCGTCCTGTGCGTCCGCACACTCGATGGAGACGCCGGGACCAATAATCTCGGAGAGACCGTAGACGTCGACGGCGGTGACGCCGAGTGCGTCCTCGATCTCCTCGCGCATCGGGTCGGTGAAGGGTTCCGCGCCGATGATGACCGTCGACAGCGGCAGGTCGCGGACGTCGATGCCGCGCTTCTCGGCGGCTTCGGCGAGGTAGAGACAGTAGGAGGGGGTACAGCAGAGGACGTCGCTCCCGAGGTCTTGGAGCATATCGATCTGTCTTGCGGTGTTGCCGCCGCCGGTCGGGACGACGCACGCGCCGAGTTCCTGAATCCCGTCGTGGAAGCCCAAGCCGCCAGTGAAGAGTCCGTAGCCGTAGGCGTTCTGGACGACGTGGTCCTCGCGGACGCCCGCGGCGGAGAGCGACCGCGCCATCACTTCCCGCCAGACGCCGAGGTCGTCTTCCGTGTAGGAGACGACCTTCGGCTTTCCTGTGGTTCCCGAGGACGCGTGGATACGCTTCACGTCGGCCCAGTCGACGGCGAACATCCCGTCGGGATACTCGTCGCGGAAGTCCTCCTTCTCGGTGAACGGCAGCGTGTCGATGTCGTCGACGCTCTCGATGTCCCCGGGAGAGACCCCCGCCTCGTCCAGTGTCTCGCGGTAGTAATCGACGTTCTCGTAGGCGTGTGCAACGATATCTCGGAGCCGCTCGCTTTGGAGTTCGTGGAGGTCCTCTCGTGATGCGGTTTCTACATCATTATTGACCATATAGAATCGGAACCGGCCACCGTTAAATACGTTTGTGTGTCTGTCACTCGCACGCCTCTCGAAACGAACGACGGCGTGCGGGCGGCCGGGGGAGCGGTGTCTCAGACGCTGACGCCGAGATAGCGGTCCAACACCGACTCGTCTTCGTCCAACTCGGCGGGCGTCCCTTCGTAGACGACCTGTCCCTTGTCGAGGATGTACACTCGATCCGCCAACTCGAGTGTGACCGAGACGTTCTGTTCGACGAGCAGCACCGTGATGCCCTCGTCGTTGATCTCTTCGATCAACTCGGCCACCCGGTCGACAATGAGCGGTGCCAGCCCCTCGGTCGGTTCGTCGAGCATCAGCAGGTCCGCCCCGGCGACGAGCGCGCGGCCGACCGAGAGCATCTGCTGTTCGCCGCCGCTGAGGTCGACCCCACGCGACTCGCGCCGTCGCGAGAGGTTCTCGAAGGTATCGAGCACCTCCTCGACGCTGCGGCGGTTCTCCGTGTCGCTGCCGCCGTAGCTGCCGAGACGGAGGTTCTCCTCGACGGAGAGACCGGGGAAGACGCGTCGTTCCTCGGGCACCAGGCCGACGCCGAGTTTGACGGTCTTCACCGGGTCCAACTCGGTGATGTCCTCGCCGTCGTAGGTGATGGTCCCCGCTGTCGGCGTAATAGCACCGAGAATCGACCGCAGCGTGGTGGTCTTGCCGACGCCGTTGCGGCCGATGAGCGCGACCGTCTCGCCCTCGTGGACGTCGAGCGAGACGCCGTCGAGGACCTGCGTCTCGCCGTAGCCCGCCCGCACGTCGCGGAGACTGAGTAAGGGCTCCATCACCGCTCACCTCCGAGATACGCGGCCTGCACCGCGTCGTTCGCGGCTACCTCGTCGGGGTTACCGGTCGCCAGCTCCCGACCTCGGTCGAGGACGGTGATGCGGTCGGAGACGTTCATCACGAGGTCGATGTCGTGCTCGATGAGGAGCAGGGTGCGGTCGGCGAGCACGTCGTCGATGAGATGCATCGTCGCGCGGGTCTCCTCGCGGCTCATGCCCGCGGTCGGCTCGTCCAGCAGGACGACCTGCGGATCCGTCGCAAGCACGAGACCGATTTCCAACCGCCTGCGGTCGCCGTACGCGAGCGACCCGGCGCGCTCGTCGGCCCGCTCGCGGAGCCCGACCTGGTCGAGCGTCCAGTCGGTCCGCTCGTTGATGTCGTCGAAGTCGCCCGCCCCCCGGAGGAAGCGGTCCCGCCAGGAGATGCGGTCGTCGAACACCGACTGGGCGGCGACGCGGACGTTCTCGCGGACGCTCAGCCCCGCGAAGACGTTCGTGATCTGGAACGAGCGGCCGATTCCCTTCTTGACGCGCTCGTAGGGTGGAAGTCGGCTCACGTCTTCGCCCTCGAAGACGACCTGCCCCGAGGTCGGCGTCAGTGCCCCCGAGATGAGGTTGAACAGGGTCGTCTTGCCGGCTCCGTTGGGGCCGATGACGCTACGGAACTCGCCGCGCTCGATTGCGAGGTTGACCTCGTCGGTGGCGACGAGTTCGCCGAACCGCTTGACGAGGTCGCGCGTTTCGAGAACGACGTCGGTGGTGGCCGCGTCGGTCGCCGTCGCGGACTCGCTTGCGTCGGTGGGATTGGTGGGGTCAGCGGGGTCAGTCGTCGCCATCAGTCGCTCACCTCCACGTCGTCGTCGACGAGTTCCGGCCCTCTCGCCCCGCCGCCGAACCGCTCTTGGAGCAGGCCGGGCACCGAGACCAGCCCGCGCGGGACGAAGATGACGAAGAGGACGAAGAGCACCCCGAGGACGCCCTGCCACTGCTCGGTGAAGCCCAGCAGGACCTCCTTGGCGACGAAGAACACCCCGGCACCGAGCATCGGGCCGTAGAGCGTCCCCATTCCGCCGAGGATGGTCATGACGATGACCTCGCCGGACTTGATCCACGCGAGGAAGGTCGGGGAGACGCCGCCGGTCGAGACGGCCGCGAGTCCCCCCGCGAGTGCTGCGAGTCCGCCGCTGACGACGAAGGCGCGCCGTTTGTAGGCCGTCACGTCGTAGCCGACGAACTCCGTGCGCTGTTCGCTCTCGCGGATGGACTGGAGCACGCTCCCGAAGGGCGCGCGCATCAGCTGGCGGGCGAGGAGATAGGAGCCGACGACGAGCACGAGGACGACGTAGTAGTAGAGTTCGACGCCGCCGACGAGTTCGATGCTGCCGACTTCGGGTCCCGACGCCAGCCCGTAGACCGGGTCGATACCGAAGAGACCGTTGTCGGCACCGGTGAACTCGAACTTGAAGACGGCGCTGTGGAACAGTTCTGCGAAGCCGAGCGTGATCATCGAGAAGTAGACACCGGAGACGCGGATGGAGAGCTGGCCGACCACCCACGCGACCACGACACTCAGGACCATCCCGATGGCCAAAGCGAGAAACAGCGACGGCACGAAGTGGATGAGCACCAGCACCGACGCATACGCACCAACCCCGTAGAACAGGACGTGGCCGAGCGAGACGAGCCCGGCGTAGCCCATCACGAAGTCCAGACTGAGCGCGAACAGCGCCCAGACGAGGATGTTGACCATGAGCGTGTTGACGTAGTACGACTGGCCGATCAGCCCCATCGCGAGCGGCGCGACGGCGAGGGCGGCGACGACGCCGATGCCGAGCCACCGCCGCAACTCGGGGGTGAGCAGCCCCTGGCCGCTCGCGGTGAGCAGTTTGCCGTCGCCGCCGTGGCTGCTCCACTCCGGATTCC
Source organism: Halogranum gelatinilyticum (assembly GCF_900103715.1). Lineage (NCBI taxonomy): Archaea > Methanobacteriati > Methanobacteriota > Halobacteria > Halobacteriales > Haloferacaceae > Halogranum > Halogranum gelatinilyticum. Next base: position 21,636 of record NZ_FNHL01000007.1, read on the forward strand.
CGAAGAGTCCCTGCGGCCGGACGAGGAGGACGACGATCATGAGCAGGAAGACCGCTAGCCCCTCCAGTGCGGGCACGAAGCTCCGCATCAGCGTCTGGATGACGCCGACGCCGAGACCACCCACGACGGCCCCCCGGAAGCTGCCGAGGCCGCCGAGCACGACGATGATGAAGGCCGGGATGATGACGAGGTCGCCCATCCCGGGGCTGACGCTCTGTCGCCCGGCGAGGACGATGCCGCCGACCGCGGCGAGGGCGGCCCCGAACGCGAAGACGACGGTGTAGTAGCGGTCGATGTCGATGCCGAGATAGCGGACCATCTCGCGGTCCATCGACCCCGCGCGGATGATGAGTCCGTAGCGGGTCTTGGTCAGCGCGAGCCACGTCCCGAAGGCGATAATCGCTCCGATACCGATGACGAAGTAGCTGTAGATGGCGTACTCGAAGCCGAAGAGGTCGAGCGTCCCGGCGAGCACTTCGGGGCGGGCGATCTGCTTGGGCTGGGTGCCCCAGATCAGTTCGATGAGGTCCTTGAAGATGAGCACCAGCCCGAAGGTGAGGAGGATGTGGTACAGCGGGTTGCGGCCGTAGAGCGGTCTGATGGTCCAGCGTTCGACGGCCGCGCCGACGACGGCGATGAGCAGGGGCGCGACGAGCAGCGCGATCCAGAAGCCGCTGGCACCGGCACCGACGGCGAGCGCGAACGCGAAGTACGCGCCGAGCGCGAAGAACTCGCCGTGGGCGAAGTTGATGACGTCCATCACGCCGAAGATGATGGACAGTCCTGCCGCGAGCAGGACGTACACCATCCCGATGGTGAGACCGTTCAGGACCTGCTCTGCGAGGGCGGCACCGACGGCCATCTCAGAGGCTGCACCCCAGCTCTTCGCAGGAGGGCAGTGCGTCCGGGCCTTCGACCTTGCTCAGGAGCTCGACGTCGGCGACGCCGCCGTCGCCGGGGACGAGTTCGCCCATCCACGTCGGGTTCATCGCCTGATGGTCGCAGTCGCGGAACTGGTTCTGCCCGAAGATGGTCGGCATCTCCAGGCCGGGCAGGACGTCCTTGACCTCCGTCGGGTCGGTCGAATCGGCCTCCATCATCCCGCGGACGGTCATCCGGATGGAGTCGTAGCCGACGCGGGCGAAGTTGTCGGGGTCGGCGTCGAACTCCTCGCGGTAGGCCTCCACGAACTGCTGGTTGTCGCCGGTCTCCAGCTTCGGCAGGTAGCGGACGCCGCCGTAGGTTCCCACCGCTGCTTCGCCGAGTGCCCCACGGACGACCCCGAAGGTCATCGTCGGGCTCATCAGATTTACCTGCTCCTTGAGGCCCTGGTCGTTGGCCTGGTTGACGAAGTTGATGAGGTCACCCCCGGTCATCCCGAGCACTGCGACCTCGGCCTCGGAGTTCGAGATATCCGAGATGAAGGAGTCGAAGTTGGTCGCGCCGAGCTGTGAGCGCGACTCGCCGACGACTTCGAGGTCGGTGCTGGCCTGTTCCATCCGCGAGCGGACGCGGTTCAGGACCGACTCGCCGTAGGCGTAGTCGGCGATGTGGAACCAGACCTTCGAGCCGAGGTTGTTGACGGTGTACTCCGACACTGCCTCGGCGACCTGGGCGGTGTTGGTCTCGAACCGGAAGACGTACTCGTTGCAGTTCGCGCCCGTGATGGGGACGGCAGCCCCGCCGGGGTTGTAGATGATCTCCTCGTCGGCCGCGAACTCGTTGAGCGCGATGGCGACGGAACTGGAGATGGCACCGACGATGTAGTCCGCGCCGTCCTGGTTGACGAGCCGTTCGGCGGCCTGCTGGGCCGCCGTCGGGTCCGTCTCCGTGTCGGCCGTCGCGAGTTCGATCTCGACGTCGAACTCGTCGCTCGCGTTGATCTGCTGGACGGCGAGCTCCGACCCGTTCCGTTGTGCCGGTCCGAGACCGCTGTACGCCCCGGAGATGGGATTCAACGCGCCGTAGACGACAGAGTTGCTACCCCCGCCACCTGTTCCGCCGAGACAGCCCGCGAGTCCGGTGAGTCCGGCGACGCCGGTCACCCCGGTGGCCGCGAGAAACCGCCGTCTGTTCGTCGAAGTAGTGTCCTTCTGTCGGTTATGTGGCGTGTTATCCATGACCAAGCACACCGAAGGGATACCTGTATATTAATCATTGTATTTATTTAGTGCGAATCATCCCCCTATCGTGACAGACACCGACAGTCGTGCCCGTTTCCCGGCGTTCGTCGCCGAGTTCACCGACCACTGCACGGGTCTGGTATCCACCGCCCGTCGCCGTCGCCTCTCGGAGAAAACGTACAATCGGCCAGTTTCGACGCCGCTAGCTGGCTGGCGTGTTTCGAATCGAATTTTCGAAAAGCGAGGTATAGGGGGCCTTTAAACGCCATTCCCGGCCAGCTTCCGGTTCACTGTCTGTCTCTAGGAAATTTCACAATTTGTGAAACGTTCCAATTCGTCGCTGACAGTGTGGACACGGGAGAGTGCTGCGTCGTGGGCGGTCTCGGGGCGATACACGCGCGGAGGGAGCGTCCGCGACGTGGAGGCTACTGTCTGACACTACGTGCTTCGCGGACTTCGACGCCGTCGCGGACCATATCCTCGCAGTGCGGACAGACGCGGGGGTTGTTCATCCCGTTGGGGGAGAACACGCGGACGTAGTCGACCGTTACGAACGAACCGCAGTTGCTGCATTCGGGCATACACAGAGTGCAAGGAAGTCTATCTGCATAGTGCTCACGCCAAAACAGTTTGGGACGGTCCGTTCGGTGCCGTGCGCCGCGGTCTGGACCGGTTCGGCCGTCTTACCCCCAGTGGCGCAACAACAGCGTCTCCAACTGCCGCGGCGTGTAGCGCTCCAACATCGCTTCGGCCTCCGACTTCGACAGCGAGAACGTCGCCATCGCGTCGGCGACCAAGTCGGTCTCGGGCCGGGCGGTCGGTGCCTCCGGGACGTCCTCCTCCCAGAGGTCGTCCGAGAGCGGTGGGTCGACGGGCATAGGCGGGCTAGGGACGCGGCCTATGAGTACTGTTCGGCGTACGTCTGTGCCTGCTCGCGCACCGCCTCGACGTCGACGCCGACGACCTCGCCGTCGTCCAGTAGGACCTCGCCGTCGACCATCGTGAACGCCACGTCGTCGCCGTGGGTCGCGAAGACGAGATGCGAGAGCACGTCGTGGACGGGCGTCGCCCGGCTCGTGTCGGTCCGCAGGCCGATGACGTCGGCTTTCCACCCCGGCTTTAGTTTCCCCAACTGCTCGAACCCGGCGGCCTCCGCCCCGTTGACGGTGGCCATCTCGAAGGCCGTCGCCGCGGGCAACGCCGTCGATTCCAGTTGGCTGACCTTCTGGAGCAGGCTAGCCTGCCGCATCTCGGTGAAGGGGTCGAGCGTGTTGTTACAGGGCGGCCCGTCGTTGCCGAGCGCGACGTTGATGCCGCGGTCCAGATAGTCCAGGACGGGCGCGACCCCGCTTGCGAGTTTCATGTTGGAAGAGGGGCAGTGGGTGACGTGGGTGCCCGTCTCCGCGAGGACGTCGCGCTCCGTCTCGTCGGTGTGAACGCAATGTGCGAGCACGACGTCCTCGCCCGTCAGGCCGACCTCGTCGAGCCAGTGGACGTTCCGCATCCCCGTCTCGGTCTCGACGGTCTCGATCTCACCCAGGTTCTCGCTGGCGTGGGTGTGGATACGCACGCCGTCGTAGCGGTCGGCCAACTCGCGCGCCCCGCGGAGACACTCTTCGGAGCAGGTGACGGCGAAGCGCGGCGTCACGGCGTAGCGCACCCGGTCGCCGAACGCGCCGTGGTACTGCCGAATCAGCTCCTCGGACTCCGCCAGTGCCTCCTCGGTGTCTTCCTCCAGCGGCTCGGGCGACGCCTGGTCCATCAGCACCTTGCCCATGAGCGCGCGGATTCCCACCTCGCCCGCCGCTTCGAACGCCTGGTCGGCGTGGGACACCGAGAGATGGTCGATACAGGTCGTGGTGCCGCTCTCGATCAGCTCCAGATAGCCCAAGGTGGCGGCGGTCCGCATCTCGTCGGCCCCCATCGACCCCTCCATCGGCAGGATGTGGTCGAACAGCCAGTCGAGCAGTTCGGTGTCGTCGGCGATGCCGCGGCCGAGACTCTGCACCGAGTGGATGTGGCTGCCGACCAGTCCCGGCGCGACGATGTCGAAGTCGCGTCGCTCGTGGTCGGGATACCGGTCCAGTAGCTCGTCGCGTTCGCCGACCGTCTCGATGGTCGTCCCGTCGACGACGACCGCGCCTTCGTCGATGACCGTCGCCGAATCGACGACGACCGTTCCCGTGAGTAGCATCCTTCCACGGGGAGGGCGTCCGGGTACATGAACCCGGCGAGTCGTCTGCGGCCGGCCACCGGTGTTCTCGACGGCCGTCGCGGTCGCCGTTGGTCCCCTCACCCGCTTAATTAACTCGATTACGTATTACAGTACTATTTTATATTCTCGCCCCGTAGAAGGTGGTGATGCCCGAGATAACCGTCTCCGACAGCCTCTACCGGCAGCTGGTCGACGCGTCCGGGGAAGAGACCCTCGACAACGCGATGTGGAAGATGGTCGCGCAGTACCAGCGCGGCAACAATCCGGGCGACTAAGCCCACAAACCGGCCCTCACGCGCTTTTATTCGGCGGATTGTCAGTATGTCTGACAATCTGTCGAGCAGCACAAAACATATATCCATGCTGTTCTGACTAGGGAGTACGAAACGCGGGACGTAGGCGGCAGGTTTCGGGTAGGGGTACACGACACCTGACGCCGATCTCTCCCGCGCAGTATATTATTCACAGTGAGCGACTGCTCTATGGTTCGCCGCCCCGTCTTGGCCCGGCGTCGGTTCGTCCGCCCGTATCCGTCGACACGTCACTGCCCCGCGAAGAGCAACAGTCGCCCGACCACGAAGGCGAAGTAGGCGACGACCAGCAACGCCCCGTCGTGGCGGCTGAGTTCGTGCGGCTCCCGCCGGAGGAGGACGACGAGCAGTCCGACGCCGACGACGAGCTTGAACGGGAGATCCCAGCGGACGACCGAGACGGGGACTGCGTAGCCGGAGATGATCCCACCGAGACCGATGCCGACGAGCGGATTGACGACGTTGCTGCCGACGAGCGTGCCGAGCGCGACGTTCGGCGCGCGGCGGCGGACCGCGTCGACGACGGTCGAGAGTTCGGGCAGTGCCGAGGCCAGTCCGAGCGTGACGACGCCGACCATCGACCCGCCGAGCGCGAGCCGGTCGACGACCAGTTCGACGACCGAGAGGACGACGTAACTGCTCGCGAGGATGGCCAGTAGCGCGCCGACTGTGACCACGAGGTCCCGGCGGACGTCGCGGCTCTCCTCGCCGGGGAGCCGGAGCCGACGCTCACGGCGACCGAGGCTGTAACGCGTATAGCCGAGATACGCGAGGAGCAAGAGCGCGCCGTCGACCCGGCTGACGACCCCGTCGGCGAGGAGGACGAGCGTCACCACGAAGCCAGCGAGCATCGGGAGATAGTTCGCCCGGAGAAACTGCCGCGTCACTTCTAGTCGGCCGAAGCCGACGAGAAACAGCCCCACCAAGAGCGTCTGCTGGACCGTCGACGAACCCATGTTGCCGCCGAGGACGGTCGCCGAGGCGACCTCGTAGTCGAGCGTTCCCGCGAGGATACCCGCGGAGGCGATGACGTGGGAGGCGATCTCGGGGAGGCTCGTCCCGATGGCGAGGACGGTCATCCCGATGACGACGTCGGGCACGTCGTAGTGGGTCGCGAGCGCGAGTGCCCGTGAGACGGCGACCTCGGCACTCTTGACCAGGACGTACAGCGCGGCCGCACCGACGAGCAACTGGGTGGCGAGAAGCTGAGAGACCATTCGGGTTCCTCAGGATGCGGCCGTCCCGGTCGGCGTCGTCTCGGCGAGAGCGTGGCCCGCCATCGCCGATTCGCGGTCGGTCGTCGTCGCATCTGCGTCGAACGCTGGACCGGTTAGCTGCAGTGGCATCTCCGGAGAGACGAACGAGCACCGGATAACCGTTGTGCCGCCCGGAGCGACCGCGGCGCGGGGGTTGTGGCGGGCCCGCACACGACCGGTAAAGGCGTTTATGAGGCAACCGGCAACCGTCGCGTGGGAGGCCAACGCGGCGAGCGACCAGCCACACGCTCCCCCTCCCACTGTGTTACCGTCACGTCCGCACGTGTCGGCTCGTGTCCACCAGCGACGTGTGATTTTCAGGTGCCGTCCCGCTCCGAGCAGCGGACGCGCTCCCGACGAACCACCGCGAAATGCAAGGACCTCCGCGTTCGCCCAGATTATTCGACAGTTATACAACCAAGTGGCAGCATCGTCCGGTATGAATCCTGACTCCACGGACGTGGCCGACTCGGCTCGGCCGCGTTCACGGTTCGGTCGGCTCGGACGGCTCGGTCCGGCGTGGCTCGCGGGTGCCATCGCGGCCGGGCCGGCGACGATGGCCAGCCTGCTCACCGCCGGCGCGTCGTTCGGCTACCAGCTGCTCTGGGTCGTCATCCTCTCGGCGATCCTCGGGACGACGGCGCAGCTGCTCGCGATGCGGCTCGGCCTGCTCACCGAGGACGGTATCGTCAGCACCGTCGAGCGACATCTCGGCTCGCGGTGGGCGTGGCTGCTCGTCGTCGACGCGGTGCTCGCGGCGGGACTCGCCCAGCTGGTCATCATGAAGACCGTCGCCGACGTGTTCGCGGCCGCCAGCGGCGTCGACGCCCGAATCTGGGGCGTCGTCTGGGCGGTCGTCCTCGCGGTCGGTCTCGCCGGCGGCGGCTACCGCGTCGCCGAACTCGGGGCGAAGGTCGTCGTCTCGCTGGTCGTGCTCGCGTTCGTCGCCTCGCTGGCGGTCGTCCCCGTCGACCTCGGGGCCGCGGCGGGCGGTCTCGTCCCGCGACTCCCCGCGGGCGTCGACGGCGCGCTCGTCGCCGCGGGCATCCTCGGCGGCGCGGTCCACGTCACGCTCGTCACGATGCACTCCTACACGATGCGCGCTCGCGGCTGGACCGCCGACGACGAGGGCGTCGCCACGCTCGACGTGGTCAGCTCGATGCTCGGCGCGTTCGGCGTCTACAGCCTCGCCATCTTCCTCGTCGCCGCCGGCGTCCTCCAGTCGCCCGCGGTCGACGCCGCCTCGCTGACGGCGACGACGGCCGCCCAGTCGCTCGGCCCGCTCGTCGGCCCGGCCGCGCAGGCGTTGTTCTTCGCCGGCCTGCTCGGTGCGGCCATCTCGACGCTCGGCGGCAACACGGTCGTCCCGCCCTTCCTCGTCGCCGACAAACTCGGCTGGGACACCGACGTCTCCGACGCCAGATACCGGGGACTGCTCGTCGCCGTCGCGCTCCTCTCTGCGGGCGGGGCGTTCCTCGGTGGGTCGTTCTTCCCGCTCTTGGTGCTCGTACTCGCGTTCGGTCTCGTCGGGACGCCCTTCGCGATCGTCGTCGTGCTCGTCCTCCTGCACGACCGCGAGGCCGTCGACGAACCGCTCTCGCGGTTCGGCACGCTCGGCGGCGTCGTCCTCGTCGTCGTGACGACCGTCACCGCCGGCTCGTTCGTCCGCGAGCGGGTCGCGTCGGGACTCGGCGACCCCCTGACGCTGTTCGTCACCGCCTTCGCGACGGTGATGGCCGCCGCGACGCTGCTGCTCGTCGCGAAGTCCGTCCGCGAGTCGCTCGGGCGGCCCGACGCGCGGCGGGCACCCACCGACGACTGAACATGGCAGACCTCCCCTTTCCGCTCTCCGGCGTCACGCTCGTCGTCGGCCCGTCGAACGCGGGCAAGACCCGGCTGACGGCCCGCGCGCTCGACGCGTGGGTCGCGGCCCACGGACCAGACGGCGTCGTCGTCTTCGACTTCGCGCCCGTCGTCGAGCGCGACGGCCGGGTCCTCGGCGGCCGACTGACGCAGTTCACGACGCCGCCCGACGGCGCGTGGTACGGCGTCCTCGACGCCCACGCCCCCCGTGCCGACAGCGACGACGAGGCAGGCGCGACGCGACTCGCGGCCGACAACGCTGCGCGTGCGACGACGCTGTTCGACGCGGCACCGGCCGAGCCGACGGCGGTGTTCGTCAACGACGCCACCATCCCGTTTCAGCACTCCTCGGGCGACCGCTCGCGCTTTTTCGACTACTGTTCTTCTGCAAAAACCGTCGTCTGCAACGCCTTCGAGAGCGACGCACTCGGCGTCGACGACGCGGTCTCGCGGACAGAACAGCGGACGCTGGCGGCATTGAGACGGTGGGCCGACCGGACGGCCGCGTTGGGATGACTGCCGTCCGGCCGGGTCGTGATATCGTCGTTCGGTCGTCGTTCGGTCGCCGTCCGAGCGTCGCTCGACTGTCGTTCAGTCGTTGTCGACGGCGGTCGTCGTCCGCGGTGCCTCGTTTGCAGCAGGGCCGGGTTCGCGCAGTGCCAGTGCAGCCACACCGGCGAGCAGCGCGAGCACGCCACCGAACTGGAAGGTCATCGGCCAGCCGATCTGCGTGACGACCCAGGCGGCGACCGCGCCGCCGAAGACGCCGCCCCACATCTTGCCGGAGTAGAGCAGCGCGTAGTTCGCGGAGGAGCCCTCCTCGCCGTAGTAGTCGGCGACGATACTCGGGAAGAGCGTGTACTGGGGACTCCAGAAGAACGTCGCGATGACGACGGCCGCGAGGAAGCCCGCGGTGGTCCCGGTCTGGCCGAAGGCGACGACGGCGAACAGCCCGAGTCCGCAGAGGCTGAACGACGCGGCCATCGCCAGCCGGCGGTTGAGCCGGTCGGAGAGTTCGCCCAAGACGAGCCGGCCGACGCCGCCCGCCACCGGGAGCAGCGTCGCCGCCGCGGTCACGGTGGCAGCGTCGAGTTCGACCGCCTGCGCGAAGGAGACGATTTTGGCCGTGAGCATCAGCCCCGCGCCGCTGACCGCGACGAACATGCCGTACATCAGCCAGAACTGCCACGTGCGGAGCATCTCGCGCCAGTGGTAGTCGCGGGCGCGAGTCGCCTCGCCCTCGCCGTTCGCCTCGGCTTCGGCCGCCTGGTCCGCCTTCCGCGCGTCGAACCACGACTGCGGCGGGTCACGCAGGACGACGGCGGCGACGAGGATGCCCAGCCCGATGACGAGCCCCATGTTCTGGAGCACCGCGTCGTACGCGCCGGTCGTCGCGTTGGCACGGACGTACGGGATAAAGAGTGCCGCACCGGCGGCGAAAGCCATCGTCCCGACGCCGGTGGTCAGCCCCTTCCGGTCGGGGAACCACTTCAGTGCCGTGTTGACGGAGATGGTGTAGACGATACCGACGCCGAGCGCGCCCAGCGAGTAGAGCAGGTAGAGCTGCCAGACCTCCGTCGCATACGACAGCAGGTAGTACGAGCCGCCTGCCAGTGCCGCGGCACCGAGCGTCAGGAGCCGCGGGCCGTGCTCGTCGCGCCACCAGCCGACGGGGAACTGCGACCCCGACTGGACGATGACGAAGAGGGTGAACACCAAGCCGAGTTGCGTGAGCGGGATGTCGAGGTCCGCCGCCATCGGTCCCTCGATGGACGACCAGACGTACTGGTAGGGGCTGACGACGGCCATCGCCAGCGCGGCGGCGACGACGAGCCACCACCGCGAGAAGCCCAGCTCCTCGCGGGCCCGCGCGCCGTAGTCGGGACTATCCGTCTCGCTACTTCCGGCCGTCGACCCAGTGTCACCGGACATCAGTAGCCGATACTCAGCCCGTCCTTACGCGGGTCGGTCGCCCCCGAGAGGGTGCCGTTGTCGTTGCGGACGATCTGCGCGCCGCCGAACTGTAGCCCCTCGAGGATACGCACGTCGTGGCCCTTCCGGGCGAGCTTCGTCGGGACTCCCGAGGCGATGTGTTCCTCGACAGCGATGGTGCCGTCCTCGCGGTAGCGCCACCGCGGCTCGTCGAGTGCCTCCTGCAGGCTCATGTCGTAGTCGACGAGGTTCGAGATGACCTGAACGTGACCCTGCGGCTGCATGTAGCCGCCCATGACGCCGAAGGCGGCCCAGTCGTCCTCGCCCAGTCGGGCGATGCCCGGAATCAGCGTGTGGAACGGCCGCTTGCCCGGTTCGAGCACGTTCGGATGGTCCTCGTCGAGCGAGAACGAACTGCCGCGGTTCTGGAGCGCGATGCCGGTGTCGCCCGCGACGAGCCCGCTGCCGAAGCCAGCAAATCGAGAATTGATGTACGAGACGACGTTGCCCTCGTCGTCGGCGACACAGAGGAGGACGGTGTCGGCGTCCTCGGCGTTGGCGTCGGGGACCCCGAAAGAGACGTCCTCCATCCGTTCGTCGCCGATCTTCTCGGCGCGCTTTTCGGCGTAGTCCATCGAGTTCAGCGGCGGAATCTCCTCGTACTTCGGGTCGGTGATGTAGCGGTGGCCGTCGTGGAAGGCCAGCCGGAGGGATTCGGCGAACTCGTGGACGCGCTCGACGGTGTGCAGGTCGTGCTCGCCCGCGCCGCGGACCTGCGCGATGTTGAGTGCTTCCAGTGCGATGAGGCCCTGGTTGTTCGGCGGCAGTTCGAACACTTCGACGCCGTTGTAGGTCGTGCTGACCGGCTCCAAAAATTCGGGTTCGAACTCGGCGAGGTCGTCGACGGTCATGAACCCACCCTTCGACTGGACCTCGTTGGCGATCTTCTCCGCGATCTCGCCCTCGTAGACGACGTCTGCACCCTTCTCGGCGATCGCTTCCATCGTCGCGCCGAGTTCGGGGAAGTGCATCGTCTCGCCCATCTTGGGCGCACGGTCGTTCAGGAGGTAGGCGTCACGGGCGTGGTCGTCGGTGAACAGCTCCTCGGCGTAGCCCCAGTGGCTCGCGATGATCTCGGTGACGGGGTAGCCCTCTTTCGCGTAGTTGATGGCGGGCTGCAGCACCTCGGAGAGGGTCAGGTTCCCCAACTCTTCGACCGTGGTCTCCCAGCCGCGGGCAGTGCCGGGGACGGTGACGGTGTGGGGGCCGGTGTCGGGCATCTCGGCGTCCTCGGGGTCGATTTCCTCCTCCTCGGCGACGGCCTGCCGGACGTTGTCGACGGTCGCCTCGGCGGGCGCGCCGCCACAGCTCCGAATCGCGCCGACGTCGCCGTCGGCGGTGCGGTAGAGCCCGAAGACGTCGCCGCCGATGCCCGTGCTCGTCGGTTCGACGACGTTCAGGACGGCGGCGGTGGCGACGGCGGCGTCGAAGGCGTTCCCGCCCTGGCGGAGGATTTCGATGCCCGCCTGCGCCGCCAGCGGCTGACTCGTCGAGACGACACCCCGCTGGCCGTACACCGTCGACCGGCGGGAGTGGTACTTGTCGATATCTACCATATAGCATAACCGAGCGAATACAGCCTCTAATACCGCACACCGAATCAGTTTGGGTGGGCTTATAGCCCCCTCCGTCGCGCACACAGAGCCATGACGTTCTCCATCTGCGTTCGCGAGGAGACTGACGACGGGACGGTCTTCGGCGTCGCCGTCGCGACCGACGCACCCGCAGTGGGCGCGCTCGCCCCCTGCATCTCCCACGAGGGAGTCATCAGCACCCAGAGCTTCGTCAACGTCCGACTCGGCCGCCGCGGCGTCGAACTGCTCTCGGACCTCGCGGTCGACGACGCCTTGACGGGGCTGCTCGAACAGGACGACCACAGTGACCTTCGGCAGGTCCACGGTCTCGACGCGCGGGGGACGGCGTTCGCCTTCTCCGGCGACGAGTGCGACGGCTGGTTCGGCCACGAGGTCCACGAGGAGGCGGGCATCACCGCCGCGGGCAACATGCTCGCGACCGGCGAGACGCTCCCGGCGGCCGTCGAGGCCTACCAGTCCACGGAGGGACAGGTCGGCGAGCGACTGGTCGCCGCGCTCGCGGCGGGCAAGGAGGCCGGCGGCGACAAGCGAGGTCACACCTCGGCGGCACTGAAGGTCAAAGCCCCCGAGACGACCATCTACCACGACCTTCGCGTCGACGAACACGAGACACCCATCGCCGAGTTGCAGCGCGTCTACGACGCCGCTCGCACCGCCAGCGAGCAGTTCACGGAGGCGAAGAAGTCGCGTATCTTCGACTGAGGAGCCGCCGTCGACGGCTGTCACGACCCCGTACCGCTAGTCACCGTTAAGTGGGTTCCGGAGCACCATGAAGGGGAACAGACATGAGCGACTCCGCGGAAGAGATAGCAATCTTACACGTCGACGACGACGAGGCCTTCGCCGAGCTGGTGGCGACGTTCCTCGAACGGGAGAACGACCGGTTCCGTGTCGAGACCGCCGCGTCGGTCACCGACGGTCTCGCCCGCCTCACGGCCGGTGAGTTCCACTGCGTCGTCTCCGACTACGATATGCCCGAGCGCGACGGCCTCGACTTCCTCGACGCCGTCCGCGAGGTCGACCCCGACCTGCCGTTCATCCTCTACACCGGCAAGGGCAGCGAGGAGGTCGCGAGCGAAGCGATATCCGCGGGCGTCACCGACTACCTCCAGAAGGAGCAGGGCACGGGCCAGTATACGGTCCTCGCCAACCGTGTCGAGAACGCGGTCGAGCAGTACTCCGCGCGAGCCGCTCTGGAAGCCAGCGAAGAACGGCTCTCCTTTTTCATCGAGCAGTCACCGCTCGGCGTCCTGGAGTACGACGAGGACTTCGAGATCGTCGAACTGAACGAGACCGGCGAGGAGATCCTCGGCTACACCGAGGAGGAACTACGCGGCCACAGCTGGGAGATTCTCGTCACCGACAACAGCTACGACAACGTCGACGTGGTCACGCGGGAGCTCGCGAAGGCCTCGGGCGGCTACCACAGCATCGACGAGAACGTCCGGAAGGACGGCAGCCAGATCGTCTGCGAGTGGCACAACCGCGTCGTGACCGACGACGACGGCGACGTCGTCGCGATCTTCTCGCTGTTCCAGGACGTGACAGAGCGCGTCGAACGCCAGAAACGGCTCGGCGAGACGTCGGCCCGACTCACCGCGCTCTTCGAGGAGTCGCCCGACATGATCAACGTCCACGACGTCGACGGCGAAATCCTCGACCCGAACCCGCGGCTGTGTGAGGAGACGGGCTACAGTGTCGACGAACTGACCGGGATGAAGGTCTGGGAGCTGGATCAGTCGTTCGACCCCGACGAGGTCACCGACCTCTGGAACGGGATGGAGCAGGGCGACAGACAGCGTCTCGAGGGCGTCTACCGTCGCAAGGACGGGTCGACGTTCCCGGTCGAGGTCCATATCCGTCGGCTCGACCTGGCGGGAGAAGACCGCTTCATCGCCATCAGCCGCGACATCTCCGAGCGGAACCGGCGCGAGGAGGAACTCGAACGGACGAACGCGTTGCTCTCGACGCTCGTCGCGGGACTCCCGGTCGGCGTCCTCGCCGAGGACAGAGACCGGACCGTCCTCGCGGTCAACGAACGGCTCCTCGAACTGTTCGGTCTCTCGGGGTCGCCGACGGAACTGGTCGGAGCCAACTGTCGAGCACTGGCGGAGACGGCCAGCGAACTCGTGGCCGACTCCGAGGGCTTCGTCGAGCGTATCGACGAGCTGACCGCGGGGCTGGAGCCGGTCCACAACGAGTCCGTCGAACTGGTTGACGGCCGGTCGCTCGCCCGGAGCTACGAACCGATCGAGCTGCCCGACGGCACCGGCCATCTCTGGATGTACCGCGACACGACCGAGCAGCGCGCACGCGAGCAACAGCTTCGCCAGCAGAACGAACGGCTGAGCGAGTTCGCGAGCGTCGTCAGCCACGACCTCCGCAATCCGCTGAACATCGCCGCTGGCAACGTCGAACTCGCCCGCGAGGAGTACGAGAGCGACCATCTCGTGACCGCCGCGAACGCGCTCGACCGTATCGGCGACCTCATCGACGACCTGCTCACGCTCGCCCGCAGCGGCGACGACCTCGGCGAGCGCGAACCTGTCGCCATGGACCCACTCGTCACCGACTGCTGGGGGACCGTCGAGACGGCCGACGCCACCCTCCGGACCGACCTCGCGTCGACGGTCGTCGCCGACCGCAGTCGGCTCCAACAGCTCGTCGAGAACCTCGTCAGAAACAGTGTGGAGCATGGCGGCGACGGCGTGACGGTCACGGTCGGCGACCTCCCCGACGGCTTCTACGTCGAAGACAACGGTCCCGGTATCCCGGCCGACCGACGTGACACCGTCTTCGACGCCGGCTACTCGACCTCCCGGTCGGGCACCGGCTTCGGTCTGAGCATCGTCAAGCAGGTTGCCGAGGCCCACGGCTGGAACGTCCGCGTCACCGAGTCCGCCGAGGGCGGTGCGCGCTTCGAGATTACGGGCGTCGAGTTCGTCGACGCCGAGGAGTGAACGCCTACTCGATACGGTGACACGCCGCAGTGTGTGCGTCGCCGACGGCGACCGTCTCCGGCGTCTTACCCGCACACGGCGACGGGAACGCCTCTTCGACCAACTCGCTCGCTCGGTCGTCGTTGCCCGCGACGACCGCGGCGGTCGCCTCTTCGATGACCGTCACCGCGTCGGCCGGGAGGGTCTCTCGGGTGCCTCTGAGCGTCCCGTCGACGAGATGGTCGACGACGTGGCCGTCGTCGGTCGACTCGCCCTCCGCCCGGAGTCGCTCTCTCGCCGCCTCGGGGTCCAACTCGCCCGCGGCGAGTCGTGTCCGGTAGCGGAACACGCGTCGGAACGCCTCTTCGCTCCCCTCCCAGTCGCTCGGTGGGACGACCTTCGGACAGCGCGTGTGGAAGCGACAGCCCGACGGCGGATGCAGCGGGCTGGGGACCGACCCCTCCAAGAGGATACGGTCGGTCCGTGCCTCCGGGTCGATGCGCGGCACGGCGGAGAGGAGCGACTGCGTGTAGGGATGTTGGGGGTTGTCGAACAGTTCGTCCGTCGGCGCGGTCTCGACGATCTCGCCGAGATACATCACGGCGACGCGGTCGGCCAGATAGCGGACGACCGAGAGGTCGTGCGTGATGAACAAAAGCGAGAGGTTCAGCTCGTCCTGGAGCTCCTGCAGGAGGTTGAGAATCTGTGCCTGCACCGAGACGTCGAGCGCGCTGACCGGCTCGTCGGCGACGATGAGATCCGGCTCCAGCGTCAGCGCGCGGGCGATGCCGACGCGCTGCTGTTGGCCGCCGGAGAACTGCTTCGGATACCGCTCCAGCTGGTTCTCCTTCAGCCCGACGCGTTCGAGTAGGTCGCGCGCCAACTCGGTTCGCTCCTCGTTCGAGTCGCCGATGCCGTGGACCTCCATCGGGGCTTTGAGGATCTGTCCGACGGTCTGCCGCGGGTTGAGCGACGCGAGTGGGTCCTGAAAGACCATCTGGATGTTCCGGCGGTGCGTCCGCATCTCGCGGTCCGAGAGGTCGGTCAACTCGGTGCCGCGGTAGCGGACGCTGCCCGCGGTCGCGTCGTGGTGTTGCAAGAGCGTCCGGCCGAGCGTCGACTTGCCGCAGCCGGACTCGCCGACGACGGCGACCGTCTCGCCCTCGTGGACGGTGAGGTCGACGCCGTCGACGGCCTTTACCGACGCGTTCTCGCCGAGCAGCTTGTCCAGCATCCCGTCGGCCTGCGCGAAGTACTTCTTGACTCCGGTGGCTTCGAGGACGACCTCGTTGCTCGCGTCGTCGGTGTCGGTACCGTTTCTCGTCTGTTGGGTTCCGCTCATAGCTGCTCCTCCGGGGGACCGCGACGGAGACAGGCGGCCTCGTGGCCGTCCTCGCCGACCTCGCGGAAGTCGGGCTGAATCTCGAAACACTCGCGCTCGGCCTCGGGACACCGCGGCGCGAAGTGACACGCGTAGGGGATGTCGATGAGGTCCGGCACGTTGCCCTCGATGGGCGTCAGCTTGTCGCCCGGTGCGTCCAGCCGCGGCGTGCTCGCGATGAGCCCCTGCGTGTAGGGATGCCGCGGGTTGTCGAACAGTTCGCGGGCGTCGGCCCGCTCGACGATCTCGCCCGCGTACATGACGGCGACGCGGTCACACACCTCAGAGACGACCGCGAGGTCGTGGGTGATTAGCAGGATAGAGGTATCGAACTCGTCTTTCAGGTCGCGCAACTCGTCGAGGATCTGTGCCTGCACGGTGACGTCGAGTGCCGTCGTCGGCTCGTCGGCGATGAGCAGGTCCGGCTCGCAGGAGAGTGCCATCGCGATCATCGCGCGCTGACGCATCCCGCCGGAGAACTCGTGGGGGTAGTCGCCCGCGCGGCTCTCGGCCTCGGGAATCTCGACGGCTTCGAGCATCTCGATGGCGCGGCGCCACGCTTCACTGTTTTTCGTCGCGCCGAGCAGTTTCCGCTTCAACTCCGCCGGGAGCGACACGGACTCGCCGACGTCCTGGTGGAGCCGGACGGTCTCGGCGATCTGCTCGCCGACCGTCAGCGTCGGGTTGAGGCTGTTCATCGGGTCCTGGAAGATCATCGAGAGTCGGCCGCCGCGAAGCGCTTCGAGCGTCGCGTCGGACTTGTCGAGCAGCGACTCGCCGTCGAGGCGGATGTCGCCGCCGACGATCTCGCCGGGATGGTCGACGATGCCCATGATGCTCTGGGCGAAGACGCTCTTGCCCGAGCCGGACTCGCCGACGAGACCGACGATCTCACCGCGCTCGACCGTCAGATCGACGTCGTCGACGGCGACGACGGTCCCCCGCGAGGTCGGGAACTGCGTGCGCAGTCCCTCGATTTCGAGGAGGCTCGTCGCGTCGGTCTCGGGGGTGGTGGCGTCGGATTCGCTCGTCCCGTCGGTCGAACCCATCGAACTCATCGCGCCTCCACCTCCCCTTCGTCGATGTCGAAGGCGTCGCGGAGCCCGTCACCGAACATATTGAACGCGAGGACGGTCAGCATGATGGCGAGCCCGGGCATGACCGAGATCCACCACGCCTCGCTGATGAACTGCCGCCCGTCCGAGAGCAGCAGTCCCCAGGTCGGCGTCGTCGGCTTGACGCCGAGCCCGAGGAACGACAGCCCCGCCTCGGCGAGGATGGCGAGCGGCAGCATCAGCGTCGCCTGCACGATGAGCGGGGCGACCGCGTTCGGCAGTATCTCCTTGACCATGATGCGGATGTCCGACATCCCCACCGTCTGGGCGGCCATGATATACTCCTCCTCGCGGATGGAGAGGACTTCCCCGCGGATGAGGCGGGCGAAGTCGTCGATGTAGGCGATGCCGATGGCGATGACGACGTTGACGACGCCCAACCCGCCCGAGAGGGCGATGATGGCGACCCCGAGGATGAGTTCAGGAAAGGCCCACTGGAAGTCGACGTAGCGCATCAGCAGGCTGTCGATCCAGCCGCCGTGGTAGCCTGCCAAAATTCCGATTGCGGTCCCGATGGTGAACGCGACGGCCAAGGTCGCCAAGGCGACGAGCAACGAGACCTGCGCGCCGTAGATGAGTCGCGTCAGGATGTCGTGGCCGAACGAGTCGGTGCCAAGGGGGTGAAAGACCTGTTCGAGTTCGCCGTCGCCGTCGAAGTCGCCCTGCGA
This sequence comes from Halogranum gelatinilyticum, assembly GCF_900103715.1. Lineage (NCBI taxonomy): Archaea > Methanobacteriati > Methanobacteriota > Halobacteria > Halobacteriales > Haloferacaceae > Halogranum > Halogranum gelatinilyticum. The sequence goes on from NZ_FNHL01000007.1 coordinate 39,094, forward strand.
GGAGGAGAGCGGCTCCTTCATGAAGCCGAAGGTCTGTTCCTCGCCGTAGGGGGCGACGTAGGGGGCGAAGGCCGCCGTGAGGACGAAGAGCAGGATGACGACGGCACCGAACAGTGCCATGCGGTCGCCGAGGACGCCCTCGACGAGCCGCTGTCGCGTGCTCTTGAACTCCTCGACCGTCTCCGACTGTTCGTACTCGGGCGGGACCTCACCGGGACCGTACGTGCCGCGGTTCTCGCCGAATTCCGTGCTCATGCTGACTCACTCCCGTAGCGGATGCGCGGGTCGATGGCGGTGTACGCCAGGTCGACCGCGAGGTTCGTGAAGACCAGGACGGCGGAGACGAGCAGGATGACGACCTGTGTCACCGGATAGTTGCGGTCGAGCATCGAGTCGACGAGGAGGCGGCCGAGCCCCTGAATCCCGAAGACGAGTTCGACCGTGACGCTCCCGACGAGCACGAGCGCGAGCTGGATGCCCGCGACCGTGACGACCGGGATGAGCGCGTTCTGGAGCGCGTGCTTGTAGAGCCGCACCCGCGAACTGACGCCCTTCGCCAGGGCGGTCTTCATGTACGGTTCGTCCAGCACTTCCAGCAGCGACGAGCGCATCATCCGCATGACGACGGCACCGTAGGGCAGTCCCACGGCGATGCCGGGCAGGAGGATGCTCTCGAACCACGGGCCGACACCCTCAGCGAGCGGCGTGTAGCCGAAGACCGGCAGCAGGTCCAACCAGACGCCGAAGATCAGCGCGAGCAGGATGCCGACGAAGAACGCCGGCATCGACAGCCCGAGGAACGCCGCCACGGTGGCGAGATAGTCCACGGGTTCGCGCTTTCGCGTCGCACTGACGATGCCCGCCGGGATGGCCACGCTGAGACCGACGACGACGGCGACCGCCCCGATAGAGACGGTCCGCGGAGCCGCCTGCATGACGAGGTCGGCGACGGGCTGGCTCGTGGTGAGGCTCTGGCCGAAGTCGAACGTCACGAGGTCGACCATCCAGTCGCCGTACTGCACGTACCAGGGGTCGTTGAGACCGAGCTGGTCACGCAGGGCCTGTTTCGCCTCCGGCGTCGACTCCTGGCCCAGCATCGCCGCGACCGGTCCCCCCGGGATGGCGCGCAGCCCGAAGAAGACCGTCGTGGCGACGAGCCACATGATGAAGACGGCGTGTGCGACCCGCTTGAGGATGTACCGGCGCATTCTAGCGTGAGACCATCACGCGTGAGAGGTCACGCATGAACGGGATGTGAGTGAAGTTCGACACCGCGTCCGTGTGGGCGGCGATGTCGTTCTGGTGGACGAGATAGGCGTGCGGCACCTGCTGGATGAGGCGGTCTTCGAGCTGGTGCAGCAGGTCCCTGCGCTCGTCGCGGTCGAGTGCACGCCGCTGCTCGTCGAGGAGGTTGTGGACCTCCTCGTCCTCGAAGTTGACCCAGTTCCAGACGCCGCCCTCGTCGGGCAGCCGGTAGAAGTTGTAGAGCGACTGGTCGGGGTCGGGGTCGCCGACGCTGCCACTGATGGTCGTGTCGTAGTCGAGGTTCTCGTACCGCTCCCAGTACGTCGAGGACGTGACCTGCTCGATTTCGACCTCGAAGCCCGCGGCGTTGAGCTGCTGGCGCATCGCCTGTGCGGCCCGGGTGTTGCCCTGTGCGACCATGATGCTGAAGCTCTCGCCCGCGATACCGGCCTCTTCGATGAGCTGCTGCCCGGCCTCCATGTCGTAGGCCTGGTCGTCGGGTTTGTCCTCGCGGTAGACCCAGTTGGTCGCCTTGTTGATGGGACCACGCGCGGACAGCGCGTTGCCGAAGTAGGCCGTCTCGATGAACGACTCGTTGTCGATGACCTTCGAGATACCGAGCCGCGCCTCACGCGAACTGAAGATGTCGCGCGTCTGGTTCATCGCGAGCCCGTACCAGTTGACACCGGGGGCGATCGAGGCGGTGACGCTGTCGGTGTCCTGGATGCGGTCGAGGTTCTGGAGCGGGATCAGGTTCGCGAAGTCGATGTCGCCCGACTGCAGCGCGTTGACGAGCGTCGCCGCCTCCGGGATGGGCTGGAGGTCGATGCCGTCGACGTAGGGCAGCTGGTTGCCGTCCTCGTCGGTCTCGAAGTAGTCCGGGTTGGCGTCGAGCGTCAGGCTCGACCCGATCTCGTGGTTGGAGACCATGAACGGTCCCGTACCAACGGGAGCCGTCCGGTAGGCCTCCTCGCCCATTTCCTCGATGGCACCCTGCGAGACGATGGTGGCCGCCCGTCCCGGTCCGCGCGTCAGGTAGATGAGCGCCGGAGCCATCGCCTGCTCGAAGTTGAGCGTCACCGTGTAGTCGTCCTCGACGACGACGCCGTCCTCGTCGAGCGGCCGGAGCGTACTGAGCTTCGAGGCGGCCGGAGCCTCCTGCGTGATGGTCCGCTCGATGGTGTAGCGGACGTCGTCGGCGGTGAAGTCGTCGCCGTTGTGGAACGTGACGCCCTCACGGAGGTTGAACGTCATCGTAGTCCCTTCGTTCTCGACCGTCCAGTCGGTCGCGAGGTCGCCACGGATGGTCAGATCCTCGTTCAACGTGACGAGCCCGTTGAAGATGTTGGCTGCGACCTGGAAGTACTGGCCGACGCTGATGTACGGTGGGTCGAGCACGTCGATGCTGCCCGTGAACCAGCCAGCCTGGAGTCGGCCGCCCATCGAACTGCTCGATTCGGTCGACTCCGCCTCGGTCTCCTCGCTGCCGCCGTCGCCACCGTCGCCCCCACTGCCACCGTCGCCGCCGTCACCACCGCTGTCGCTGGTACAGCCAGCGAGACCCGTGACGCCTGCTGCCGCGAGTAGTTTCATGGTCGTCCGCCGGTCGATTCTCGGTCCGCTGAGTTCCTCGTCCGTGAACCCTTCCGGGTCGTCGGATGCCGTCATTACAGTGCGACGTATGAGAACGTATATCAAATAGGCGCACCCGAATATGTTTGGGCGGCTCTCAGCGAGGCTACGAACAGACACTGAATCGCCCTAGAAATGGACGAACAACAACCAAATCTGCAAACTGGCAAGGGTATCGGACGATGAGAGAGGTGACACTGCTTATCAGACATCACGGTGAGCCGGAGAGCGACGTGAGTGTCAACTACCCGAACATCACCCTTCGCTCGCGTTCGTCGATGACGGGGCGGACGTCGAACCGGAAGCGTATCATCGAGGTCTCGGGCGACCCCGAGGTCATCCCCGAGTTCTTGGCGGAGTTCGAGGCGGCCGACCCGATTCTCGAACTCGAGCCGCTCTCGCCGGTCGACCGCTCGCGCGTGTACGTCGCGATGACGTACGACGCCTACCAGTGGGACAGCATCTCCGAGCGGCTCTCGGACATGGAGGTCCACTACCGTAACGGGACGACCATCACCGGCGGCTGGGAGCGGTGGACGCTGTATCTCGACGACGACGAGAGCATCGGCGACATCCGGCGGTCGCTGGAAGCGGCGGGTAACGAGACGGAACTCGTCCGGACCGTCGAGTTGAGCGAACTCAACGCGCCCGCACAGCTCGATATGTTCGACTTCGTCCAGGAGCTGACGCCGCGCCAGCGGGAGGTGCTGACACTCGCGATCAAAGAGGGATACTACCAGCGCAACCGCGACACCTCCGTCGAAGACCTCGCCGAGGAGGTGGGCGTCGCCTCGACGACGGCCTGGGAACATCTCAAACGCGCCGAGGAGAAGGTGATGGACGAGCTGTACGACTATCTGCGGTCCGCGCCGGAGTAGCGACGAATCTCACGCCGTCGACGACGCGTGACCCGTCGCTACTCCGTCAGTCGGGCCAGTTCGTCGTCGGTGAGCTCGATGCTCGCGGCGGCGACGTTGTCTTCGAGATGGTCGACGCTGGAGGTGCCCGGAATCGGCAGCATCACCGGCGAGTGATGCAGCAGCCACGCCAGCGAGATCTGCTGGGGCGTCGCGTCGTGGGCGTCGGCGACGTCGGCGACGACGGACTCCTTCTCGCCGAGGTCGCCCGCGCCGAGCGGGAACCACGGGATGAAGCCGATATCGTACTCCTCGCAGGCCTGCAGCACGTCCTCGGACTCGCGGTCGCCGACGTTGTACTGGTTCTGGACGGTCGCGATGTCGACGATGTCGCGCGCCTCGTCGAGCTGTTCGACCGAGACGTTGCTCAGGCCGAGATGCTTGATGCGTCCCTCGTCTTTCTGCTCTGCGAGCGCGTGGACGGAGTCCTCGAACGGCGTGTCGGGGTCCGGTCGGTGGTACTGATAGAGGTCGATGGTGTCGACGCGGAGGCGGTCGAGACTGCCGAGAAGGGCGTTCCGGAGATAGTCCGGGTCGCCGTTGGGCAGCCACTCGCCGTCGGGGTTGCGCAGCAGTCCACCCTTCGTGGCGACGACGAGGTCGTCCGGGTAGGGTGCGAGTGCCTCGCCGATGAGCCGTTCGCTGACCGCGGGACCGTAGGAGTCGGCGGTGTCGATGAAGTCGACGCCGCGGGCGAGCGCGGTGTGCAGGACCTTGCGGGCGTTTTCGGGACTCTCGGGGTCACCGATGATGTCCTCGCCGGTCAGCCGCATCGCGCCGAAGCCGAGGCGGTGGACGGGTGTCTCGCCGTCGAGATGGAACACGTCGCTCTCGTTGATTACAGGCATGGTTGGACAGTGGACGGAGAGCCAGTAAGGGCTTTGGGCAGGGGAAATCGTCTCGGCCGGTGGACGGTGGGGTTTTGTCCGCCCGTCGCCTCGGACGGCTATGGCAGCCGAGACGCTCACCTGTCCACTCTGCGACGACGACTATACGAGTCACAACCATCTCCGTGACCATCTCCACGAGGAACACCGAAAGAGCGAGATCATCGACGCGCTGCTCGAACACTACGCGGGCTGACCGCGCCGGCTCGCAGGCGACCACTCCCCGCCGATAGCGGTTTGGGGCCGCTCGCCGTACTCCACCTATGCGCCGCCTCGGTCTCCGCCTCCTCATGGCTCTCGTCGGCTTGTCGCTTCTGGCCCTCTATCTCGGCGCGGCTGCCGTCGGGGCGTTCGTCCTCACGGCCGTCTTCGCCCGCCAGGACCTCCCGACCGTCGTCGGTCTCGCCACCGTTCTCACCCTCGTCTTCGGCTTCCTCAGCTACCGCTTCGGGACGGTCCAACTGCTCTCCTCGATGGACGCCGTCGCAATCGACCGCGACCGTGGCGCGGGTCTCTACCGTCGGCTGGACTGGCTGACCGCCCGGATGGCCGTCGACACGCCGACCGTGTTCGTCGCGGAGATGCAGCTGCCGAACGCGATGGCACTCGGGACGGCCCGCAACGGGGTCATCGTCGTCGACCGCTCGCTCTTCTGGCTCCTGTCGCCCGCGGAGTTGGAGGCGATACTCACGCACGAACTCGCCCATCTGGAGAGTCACGACGGGCTCGTCCAGACGCTCGCCTACAGCGCGTTGCGGACGCTCGTCGGGCTCGTCCTCGTCCTCTGTCTCCCCTTCGTCCTCGTCGTCACCGGTATCGGCCAGGCACTCGGCTGGCTCAGCGGCCGCCCGGCGTCGTGGACGGCGTCGCCGGTCGGGCGGCTCCGCGACGGTCTCGGCCGGGCGGTCGCGCTGCTCTTCGTCGCGCTGACGCTGCTCGTCCGGGCGCACTCGCGGCGGCGGGAGTTCGCCGCCGACGACCGGGCCGCCGAGATCACGGGCGACCCACTCGCGCTCGCCCGTGGGCTGCGTCGCATCGAGCGCGCCTCCGAGCCGGTCTGGGGGCTTCGGTCGCCGCTCTACGTCCACAGTGAGGAGAGTCGCCTCGGCCGACTGCTGTCGACACATCCGCCGATGGACGAACGCGTCGCACGGCTCGTCGAGCGCGCCACACACGGGGAACGGACGGCGACGGCGATACCTATTCGGTGATGGGAGTTCCACGGGAGGTATGACAGACGTCGACGCCGCACTCTCCGGGCTCTCTCCGGGCGAGATAGTCTCGCTCATCGTCAAGCCGCTCGGCCGCCCCGACGACCGCGACGACCACGACGTGGCCGCGGTGAAGATCGACCCGCCCTATCTGTTCGACGACGGGGAGAGCCTCTACACGATCACGCGGCGTGAGGGGGTGTTCCGCGTCACGGTCGACGGTCTCGACTGCGGCGAACTGCGGAGCATCGTCCGCTGAGCCGGCATCCACCCCACCCCACACGACCCGCTGCCGCGTCGACAACACCGACTGTTCTCGCCCGAGACGTGACCCGCCGTGAGCGCGCGCCTATTTAAATAGAAATCTGCAAAGCAACAAGACGTTGCAGCTACTACGGTACACTGTGACCGACGACACCGATACGTGGCACACGGACGCCCGCACCCGCCTCAGTGTGCTGTCGGCCAACCTGGAGACGCTCGCGGCGCTCGCAGCGGAGCTGGCGAGCGAGGCCGCTCACCCACGCAGCCGCGAGTTCGACGCGCTCGCGACCGCGCTCCGCGAGGAGGCACTCGTCATCCAGGACGCCCTCCAGTCGGCGACGACGGCAGAACAGGAAGAGACGTTCGAGATGGCCCTCCGCAACCTCGTCGAACTACGCGAGGAGACGCCCGACCGCGTGCTCTCGGCGGTCGACGAGCGAGCCGAGGGGTCGCTGGAGACGTTCGAGTAGGGGAGTGCTTCGGATGTGGAAGTTGCAGCGGTAGCAGTGGCTATGGTCAGTCGCTCTCGTAAATCGCCCCGGCTTTCGTTCGGCTAGCTGATTAGTAGCCAATCGCTGCTACTCGTTGTCGAACCGGTGTTCTGTCGCCGCACTGTGACTAGCTTCTCAAACCCACGCTTCTGTTCCGGAGGTAGAGATACGCCCCACCGGCAGGGATCGTCACCAGTTGGACCGGCGAAAACACGAACGACAGCAGATGGACAAGGCTGACGAGTCCCCACACGGCTCGGTTCGGAGACCACTCCTCGCTCCCCTGCAGGGAGCGGACGTCCAAGTAGAGACAGAGCGAGTAGAGGGGTGCTAGTAAACTGGTGATCAGAACGAACAGTGCACTCAGGACTGCGGAGGCCAGAAATATGCCTCCTACTCGTGGATCAGAAGGAACCAGCGCGGTGGAGGACGGTGTTTGCGGGCCGCTCACTGTCTGTAAGACCAGATACGACACCCACACCAGAGTAAGCGATAGTACGAAAAATGCGATTCCGTACCACCAACGGGACCCGGTCGCTCGGTGCTGTTTTGATTCGGTCACGCAGTTCGTGAATTCGACTCGGTTCGAATATATATTTCGCCTCGAGCACTCTAGTGAAAAAGCGATTCGCACACAGTTGGCTCGTGCGGTGAAGGTCCTGTCTCTGCTCTTAGCGATGGTGAGTTCGGTGCAAAGCGCGCAGCTCTACCGAAGCACGTGAGTGACTAGGGTGCGGCACACTCCCCCCGATTGTCGACATCGCTAACGACCTTCCCCCACACCAACGCACTTCACCCTCCGTGCAAATTCCTCCACCATGGAGTACACCACACTCGGTGACACCGGCACGACCGTCAGCCGCCTCTGTCTCGGCTGCATGAGCTTCGGGAGCGGTCACGACTGGATGCTCGACCGTGAGGAGGGCGAGGAACTCGTCGAGCGCGCGCTGGAGCTCGGAATCAACTTCTTCGACACCGCGAACGTCTACTCGGCGGGCGAGAGCGAGTCCATCCTCGGCGACGTGCTGAACGAGTACGGCCGCGACGAGGTCGTCGTCGCCACGAAGGTCCGGTTCCCCGGCGCGACGGAGCACAAGAACGCCTCGGGACTGTCGCGGAAGACCATCGAGCAGGAACTCGACGCCTCCCTCGACCGACTGGGCATGGACACCATCGACCTCTATCAAATCCACCGCTGGGATTACGACACGCCCATCGAGCAGACCCTGCGCGCGCTCGACGACGCCGTCCGACGCGGGAAAGTCCGGCACATCGGTGCGTCGTCGATGTGGGCACACCAGTTCGCCGAGGCACTGCACACCGCGGACCGCCTCGGTCTCGAACGGTTCCAGACGATGCAGAACCTGTACAACCTCGCGTACCGGGAGGAGGAGCGCGAGATGCTGCCGCTGTGTGCGAAGGAGAACGTCGGCGTGATGCCGTGGTCGCCGCTCGGCGCGGGCTATCTGACCCGGCCGCACGAGGAGTTCGACGCGACGACCCGCGGCGAACACGAAGAGGGTGTCGGCCGACCGTACAAGGAGGGCGGCGGCGTCGAAGTCAACGAGCGCGTACAGGAACTCGCCGACGAGAAGGGCTACTCGATGGCGCAGCTGTCGATGGCGTGGCTGCTGCACAAGGACGTCGTCACGACGCCGATTCTCGGCACGTCGAGCGTCGAGCATCTCGAATCCGCCGTCGAGGCGTTCGACATCGACCTCTCGGACAGCGAGTTGGCGTATCTCGAAGAGCCGTACGAGCCGGTTCGCGTCTCGGGCCACGAGTAAGCCGCCCCGTCCGGCGAACGATTAACGGTGTCAACGGCCCTCATGGGCATTATGAGAGGAATGAGAGGAGTACGATGACCGAACGGACACTACGGGGGACGGGCGCGACACCCCGCGCCGGTGTCGGGACCGTCGTCTGGTACCGGCCGGACGCGAGCCTCGAACTCGACGACCCCGAGACGGTCCCCGAGAGCGAGCGTGCGGCCGAACGCGAGCGGTTCGCGGCCGCCCGTGACACCGCGCGAGAAGAACTCGAAGTCGAGCGCGACCGCACGGCCGAGCGCGTCGGAGAGGAGGAGGCCGCGGTCTTCAGCGCGCACATCCAGTTCCTCGACGACCCGCAGATCGACGACGGCGTCGCCGACGCGCTCGGCGACGGTCTCCCGGCCGAGCACGCCGTCCGCGAGGCCTTCGCTGGACCCATCGAGCAGTTCGAGGGGATGGAGGGCCGGATGGCCGAGCGCGCCGACGACCTCCGCGACGTGCGGGACCGCCTGCTCCGACTGCTCACTGGGAGCGAACGCGTGAACCTCGCCGAACTGCCGGAGGGGTCCGTCGTCCTCGCCGAGCGGCTGACGCCGAGCGACACCGCCCAACTCGACCCCGAGCGCGTGGCCGGCTTCGCCACCGTCACCGGCGGCCGGACGTCCCATGCCGCTATCTTCGCGCGGTCGCTCGCACTCCCGGCCGTCGTCGGCGTCGGTCCCGACCTGGAGACCGTCGAGGAGGGCGCGCGGGTCGTCGTCGACGGCGACACGGGCGATGTCGTCGTCGACCCGAGCGACGAGCGGGTCGCGGCCGTCGAGACCGGCTCGGGGGTGGAAGTGACTCGCGAGCGCGTCGCGACGGCCGACGGCAGAGAGATCGAGGTCGCCGCCAACGTCGGCCGGTCGGCGGAGTTGCCGGGTGCAGTCGAGCAGGGAGCCGACGGTATCGGTCTCTACCGCACGGAGTTCCTCTTTCTCGACCGCGAGACCCCACCAGACGAGGACGAGCAGTACGAGACGTACGTCGACGCCCTGGAGGCGTTCCCGGACGGCCGCGTCGTCGTCCGGACGCTCGACATCGGCGGCGACAAGCAGATCCCGTATCTCGACCTGCCCGAGGAGGAGAACCCCTTCCTCGGCGAGCGCGGGATTCGGCGGTCGCTCGGCCCCGACGCCGACCTGTTCGAGACACAGTTGCGGGCACTCCTGCGGGCCGGTGCCGACGCCGGAGAGGAGCGACGCTCCGCAAGCGGCCGGACGCAATCAGGTGACGACGGCGGCAGCCGGTTGAGCGTCATGTTCCCGCTCGTCTCGACGGTCGACGAGTTGGACGCCGCACTCACCCGCGTCGAAGAGGTCGCCGCCGACCTGGAGGCCGAGGGCGTCGCCCACGCCATCCCCGAACTCGGCGTGATGGTCGAGACGCCGGGGTCGGTCTTCATGGCGCGGGAGTTCGCCGCCCGCGTCGACTTCCTCAGTATCGGGACGAACGACCTCGCGCAGTACGTCATGGCGGCCGCCCGCGAGAACGAACACGTCGCACACCTCCACGACCCGCTGCATCCACCCGTGCTTCGCGCCATCGACCGCACCGTCGACGCCGCCCACGCCAACGACGCCTGGGTCGGGATGTGCGGCGAGATGGCGGGCGACCCCGACCTGACCGAACTGCTCGTCGGCCTCGGTCTCGACGAACTGAGCATGAGTGCCGTCACGGTCCCCGAGGTGAAGGCGAACGTCGCGGCGACCGACGGCGACGACGCCAGCGACGTCGCCGACCGCGTGCTGACCGCGGAGACGCGGGCCGACGTGGTCGACCTCCTCGGCGTCGAGTAGCCGCGCTGTCGCGGCCGTCGCCGCGACTCGGCTCCTCGAAGACGCCCGACCGCGTCACATACATACGCCCACGGGGGCTATCTGAAGGCGACAATGACGACTGAGACTGCGACGCTCGGCGGCGGCTGTTTCTGGTGTACCGAGGCGGCGTTCAAGGAGCTGGAGGGCGTCCACGGGGTCACCTCCGGCTACGCGGGGGGCCACGTCGACAACCCCAGCTACAAGGCCGTCTGCCGCGAGGAGACGGGCCACGCCGAGGTGACCCGCGTCGAGTACGACCCCGACGTCATCGCCTACGAGGACCTCCTGGCCGTCTTCTTCACGGTCCACGACCCGACGACGCTCAACCGACAGGGCCCGGACGTCGGCAGCCAGTATCGCTCCATCATCCTCTACGAGAGCGACGACCAGCGTCGCATCGCCGAGGAGTACATCGCCGGGCTGGAGGCGGAGAACGTCTACGACGACGACATCGTGACCGAGGTCGAGGCGTTAGAGACGTTCTGGGAGGCAGAGGCGTACCACCAGGACTACTACGAGAAGAACCCCGGCGACGCCTACTGTCAGTTTAACGCCGACCCGAAGATCCGGAAAGTGAGAGAGAAGTTCGGCGACAAGGTGAAACAGGAGGCGTAGAACGCCGCTCGGCCCCTCTCGAAGCTCGCTGTGCCGTCTCAGGGGCCACGAAAGCGGCCTCTCCGAGACTCAAGACTGATAAGACTCGCTGCCAGTAGTCTGAGCTATGGACCAACGGAAAGAGAAGCGAACGTGGCTCGCGGTGGTGCTCGCGATCCCCGTTGTCGGCTTCGGCCATCTCTATCTCCGCCGCTGGCTGCGAGCGGTCGGCTGGATACTGCTGACGTTCGGCGCGTCGATGTTCGTCCCGCCGGAGCAGCTCGAAGCGTTGTCGGCCTGGCAGCAGGCACTGTTCACGACCGGGAGCGTCTCGGGCGTCACGGCCCCGGAGTTCAGCGCGCTCGCGCCGGTCCTCGCCGTCGCACTCATGAGTATCGCCGACGCGTACATGGTCGCGCGCCGCCACAACGCGCAGGTTCGGATGCAGGCGGCGACGATGGCCGCTATGGACGGCGACGTCGCCGACGCCGACGTCGTCACCTGTCCGGCCTGTGGCCGCGAGGTCGAGGCCGACCTGGACTTCTGTCACTGGTGTACGACGGAGTTCGAGCGGCCGCAGGACTAGGGCAGGTGCACCATCCCGGTGGCAAGGAAGAACAGCGACACCACGACGAGGAGGCCGAGGATGAGCGCGAGCAAGTACTCGAAGGCACCCTCGGGCGTCCGACTCGATGGGAAATGCATACTTGAACTACGCTAGCATGGACCATAGCTTCGCGCCTACGACAAAGTGGCCGTCGGACACAAATACATAGCCCCCCAGTCGTACAGGTCTCGTATGGACAAACTCGCCGACGTCAGTGCCGACGCACTGCGAACTGCCCTCGGTGACGTCGAGAGCGCGAAGGCGGCGAAACGGCTGATGGTCGCGCTCGACTACAAGGACGACGTCTCCGTCGACGTCCTCACCGAGCGGTACGGAATCCCGCGCTCGACGCTCTACTACTGGCTCGACCGGTTCGAGGAACGCTCTATCGCGGACGCTATCGAGGACGAGCCGCGTCCCGGTCGGCCGCCGCGGCTCACCGAGGCGGCCCGCGAGACGCTCCGTTCGGACCTCGCCGACGACCCGGCGGCCCACGGCTACGACGCCGACGAGTGGACGCCGGAACTCGTCCAGACGCACGTCGAACGCGAGTACGGCGTCTCCTACTCGACGGGTCACGTCCGCCGACTGCTGCGCGAGTTCGAACTGGCCGCGTAGCCGGACGCGCTACTGGACGGCCAACTCCGAGCCGCACTCCTCGCAGGTCGTCGCTTCGAGCGCCAGCCGCGCCGAGTAGGGTCGGCTGAGGCTGATGCGACGCGGATAGCTGATACAGTCGTCGTTCGGGCAGACGAGTTCCGCGTCGCCCTGCAGACGCTCGATGTACTCGACGGCCGAGAGGTCGGTCAGGGGGGTACCGGCTGACATCACATCCCTTTCGAGTTCACTGAAGTAATTAGTTCTGTAACTCGGAATCCAGTACTCTTTCGGCCTGCCGCGAGCCACGGCTTTAGGAGCGTCCGTCGCGTGCTCCCGCCAATGGAAGTCGCGATTCTCACCGTCGGCGACGAGATTCTCGCCGGTGACACCGAGAACACGAACGCCTCGTGGGTCGCCCGACAGGTGACCGCTCGCGGGGCCACGGTGGCCCGCATCCTGACCGTCCCGGACGACGCCGCGCTCATCACGGAGACGGTCCGCGAATGGCACGACGCCTTCGACGCCGTCGTCGTCATGGGCGGACTCGGGGGGACGCACGACGACGTGACGATGGCCGCCGTCGCCGACGCCTTCGACCGCGAGCTGGTCGTCGAGGACGCGGTCGCCGCCGACGTCGAGGCGACCGCCCGCGCCTACCGCGAGAACAACCCCGAGCAGTTCGAGACCTACGAGGACGACCTCCACATCGACGTCGAGGCGTGGGCGTCGACGCCCGAGGGAGCCGAACCGCTGCTCAACGAGGTCGGTCTCTCGCCGGGCTGTGTCGTCGAGTCGGTCTACGTCTTCCCCGGCCCGCCCGCGGAGCTGAAGGCGATGTTCGAGACGGTTGCCGACCGCTTCGGGGGCGACCTCGTCAGTCAGACCTTCTACACGCCCGCGCCGGAGGGTGCGATGGGCGAGGTGTTCGCAGGGCTGCACGACCGCTTCGACGTTGTCGTCGGCAGCTACGCCGCCCGCGGGTCGACGCCGAACCGCGTGAAGCTCAACGCCCGCGACGAGGCGACGCTCGCCGACGCCGTCGCGTGGCTCCGCGACAACGCCGACGTCGCCGACGACCCCGACGCTCTCCAGTAACGCCGCCAATTCTCGGCTCCTGCAGCAACGCCCGCCGCCAACGGGTCCAAGAGGCTCCAGGCCCTATCTCCCCCGTGTCACCAATGTCAGCACCGTGGACTGTCGAGCGGATGCCGGACTGTTCGGAGAAGACCGTCGTCGTCACGGGTGCCAACAGCGGCCTCGGCTTCGAGGTCACCCGTGCGTTCGCGAAGAAGGGGGCGACCGTCGTCCTCGCCTGTCGGAGCACGGAGCGCGGCGAGGACGCCGCCCAACGGGTCCGCGACGAGGTGCCCGACGCCGACCTCGACGTGCGGCATCTCGATCTCGCGAACCTCGACTCGGTTCGCTCCTTCGCCGAGGGCTTCCTCGCCGACTACGACAATCTGGACATCCTCTGTAACAACGCCGGGGTGATGGCGACGCCGTACCGGACGACCGAGGACGGATTCGAACTCCAGTTCGGCGTCAACCATCTCGGTCACTTCGCGCTCACGGGTCACCTTCTGCCCCAGCTGGCCGAAACAGCCGCCGAGTCCGGGAGCGAGACGCGCGTCGTCACCACCTCCAGCGGTGCCCACCGCATGGGAGAGATCGACTTCGACGACCTACACCACCAGCGGTCCTACGGCAAGTGGGAGGCCTACGGCCAGTCGAAGCTCGCGAACCTGCTGTTCGCGTACGAGCTGGACCGTCGCCTCGCCGTCGCCGACGTCGACGTGACGAGTGCCGCCGCCCATCCGGGCTACGCCGCGACCAACCTCCAGCTTCGCGGTCCGGAGATGGAAGGGGCTGACCTGCGCGAGCGGCTGATGGGGCTGGCGAACAACGTCGTCGCCCAGTCCGCCGAGATGGGCGCGCTACCCATCCTCTACGCGGCGACCGCCGACGACGTGCGCGGCGGCGACTACATCGGCCCGGACGGGCTGGCCGAGATGCGTGGCTATCCGACCAAAGTGCAGTCGACAGACACGTCGTACGATATGCAGCTCGCAGACGAGCTGTGGGCCGTCTCGGAGGATCTCACCGACGTCAGCTACGACTTCGACGCGCTCGCCGGGGCGGCCCAGCCGGCCGACTGACGCAGGGGACAAACACCGACTATTTCCCGTTCGACTCCCTCCTTCCGCCAGATTCGATGGCCCCCGACTCCGCCCCCGACTTCGACGCCGACATCACTTCGACCGACTCCGTCGCCGAGCACCGCGAGGAACTGCTCGCGGCGGTGAACGAACACGCCGGTCGCATCGCCCGCGAACTTGCCTTGCTCCAAGGTGGCGACTACGGTTCGACCACGTTCAACACCGACCGCGGCGAGTGGACCGTGAAGTACGAGGCGGGCGCGTTGCAGTATCTCCGCTTTTCGGGGAAGGCTGGCGGCGACATCTACGTCGTCTCGACGCAGCGACCGCCCGAGCCGAAAGACCTCGTCACCGCGATGAAAGACTACGACGCCTTCGTCGAGTCCTACAACGAGCACGTGGCGTCGCTGGACGGCGTCCTCGACGACGTCACGACCGACTTCCCCGACGTGGTCTCCACCGAGACCGTCGTCGTCGAACGCGACCGTATCGTCGGCGCGATCCGCGAGACGGCGAACGACATCGCCGGACAGCTCCACCGGTTCGAGGGTGACTCCTACGGTACCTTCGCCCGTCGCGTCGGCGGGAAACGCTGGGAGCTGAAGTGGGAGGACGGCGTCGCCTCGTATCTCCGCGTCGGCGGCGAGGGTGGCATCTACCTCGTCTCGCAGTACTCCCCGCCCTCTGCCCGCGACGTGCGGACCCTCGCCGACGGCTTCGTCGGCTTCGTCGAGGCCTACAACGAGTTCGTCGACGAACTGGAGTCGGATCTCTCGCAGGTCACGTTCGGCGACAACTGAGAGCGCGACGCGACGACGCGGACCATGGAGGCGACGCGAGGCGGGTCAAAGTGGGTCGAAGTGGGTGAAGCGAGTCAAGCGGGTCAAAACGAGTCGAGTCAGAGCGAGAGACCGCCGTCTCACGCCGTCTCCCCCTGAGTTTCGAGACCTATATAGTTCACAGACTGTCCGGCGGACGTAGATTTAAGTAGTCGTAGTCGAACGGTTCAACCAACCCCGACGTGTGGTAGACGGTAGCTCATCTGGTGGTCCAGGCGAGTCGGTTCGATTCCGACGTGGGCGGTGACCCGACCGGGATTCGGTGCAGCCCCGTCTCGGGTATGGAGCAACCAACACATGTTCGGCAGCAAGCCCTCAGAAAGCTGGACGACTCCGACGACTTCCCCGTGTGCCCGCTCGGAGGTGCGAGCATGAGCACACAGGACGGGAGCGAGTTCGCTGGCGCGCAATGCCCCGACTGTGGCAGCCCGTGCGTCAAGGCGACGCTCCTTCACTTCGGAAACACATGGAATCCGACTGAGTGCCGCGACTGTCACTGGACCCGAGACTGAGCGAAGACACCGACTGACCGATTTTTTCGCGTCGCCGACACGGAGAGCGTGTCGCTCGGCGCGACGGCGGGTCAAATGAAGTGTGGCTTGAGCCGCCGGAGCGTCCGCTCGATGTGGTCGATACCCTCCGTGATTCGCTCGGCTTCCTCACCCTCGTCGAACGGTCCCACGTACACGAACGCGTACACCGCCTCCATGAGCAGGTCTTCGACCGTCGCATCGTCGTGCGCCGTCGCGACCTGCTCGCACTTCTCTCGGAGATCGTCGGGAAGCCGGTCGTAGAGGTCCTGAAAGTTGCCGAGGAACCACCGGGTCGTCTCGCGGACGTCCGGGGTCTCGGTGCAGAGATGGTTGGCCACGGCGAAAGGCTCTCTGCCTGCGAAAAACGAGTGGAGCACTTCGTTTCGCTCGAACCGCGTCTCTCGTTCGAGCAGATCGAGTCCTCGCTGGAGTTTGGGGTGGAGCGTCACCAGTTTTCTGATCCGTCGATCCGACCGTCCAGGTGCCCGGGTCAGTGCCCGCGCGGCCTCCGAGAAATGCTGGAATACGGCCTCGCGCCGCTCCTCGGCGTCCAACTGCGATACGTCCTCGTCCTTCGCATGAAGCTGGAGTGCGTCCGCGACGAAACGCAGTTTGACGACACTGATACCCTCCTGTCTGGGTGCGATAGGACGAGACATGGTATCAAGATAGAGTAATCGTATGACATACATAAACCTTTGGCCGGTATGGTCACAGAGGGTTTCTCCATGGGACCGGCGCACCCACAGTGGGACCGATTACCATTGGGTTTAAATAGGATGTGGTGCTGATGTTTACTCGTGATGGCAGGTAAGACCCAATTGGGACCACGTGTCGAAGGTGATTTGGCAGACAAATACCGGAACTTCGTCCGGTTCGTCAACGATGGGACGTACAAGGGACGGTTGGGCGACGAGGTGGAGAAGGCACTCAAATACCAGATGGCCTTGTACTTCGTCCGTCATCCCGAAGAACTCGACCGGGCGGCCAACTCCGACTTCATCGAGGACGACGACTTCGTGAGCGACATGATGAGCCTCATCGACACGATGGGACCGCATATCGTCGCCGCGGCGGACAACCTGCGCCCGGACGACGACTATCGCTCTGAGCCACCTCGCCGTGAACGGACCTACCAGCCGTCGGTCGACTCCATCCCCGCCAGCGAGCAGCTCCTCCGGTCGACAACGGCCGACAACGAGGACGACGTGATGCGACGCATCGAGCGTCTCGAGCGGCTGCTGGAAGAGAACCTCTCGGACGACACGTAGTTCGACGACCGACTCGCCGCACCGACATCGCTTTCTTCGCCGTCGCGGACACTGCCGAGCGTCCGAGCCGGAGAGCCGACACAGTTTCCGACAGCACCCCGTTCAGTATGGTCCCATAATAGGACCAGAATAGTGCATAACTAGCTCAAACCACATATTGGTCCCAATATGCGAAAGATTCAAGTTTTATAGTCCCAAACAAGCTCTTGTGAGCCAGGAGGTGTGGAGGCTCCAAGTGTGGTCCCAGCGTGTGACCAAACGCGCTAGAACGGAGGAGACAACATGACCGAACAACTCACCGCCCAGTGCCCGTGTGGAGAGACGATACACATCACCGACCCCGACGACGGTCCCGAAGTGGAGGTGGACGTCGTCCTGTTCAACCGTAAGTTCAGGTTCGTGCCGAACGTCCACGCGATCCTGTCCGTGTCGGCGTTGGTCGTCATGGCGATGCTCATCTACACCGAGATGATTCACCACGGCGAGGCGAACCCGCTGACGCTGGCCGAGGTGGCTCATTTCGCCGGTTGGGTCTACCTCGAACTCCCCGAAGCCATCTTCATCGAGACGCTGGAGTGACGCGGGCGGCGCGAGACCGCGTCCACCCAGCCGTTCTAACGGTTTTATGGCCTCGACTGCCGACAGGACTGACATGAACCGCACCCGTGCGTTCTTCCTCTTCGTTTTGGTCGCCGTCGCGGGACTCTCTCTTCTCGTCGCGCTTCCGTACTCGCAGTATATCCTGTTCGGCGTCCTCCTCGCCTACGTCCTCCGACCGTTACACCGGCGGCTCACTCCCCGGTTCGGCCCTCGAATCGCCGCGGGCACGCTCATCCTCGCGACGGTCTTCACCGTCTTACTCCCGGTCTTCGTCCTCCTCAGCGTCGTTCTCGGACAGGCACTCTCGTTGCTCGCGGCGGTCAGAAACGGCGAACTGGACTACGATCTCGTCGAGGACGCCATCCGAGAGTACATCGGCGTCAGCGTCGACGTGCGGGACGTGGTCCGCTCGCTGACGCTCGACGTCCGCGCGGTGCTGTTCGACAACGCCCTCGACGTCTTCGGCGGGCTCTCGAACGCCACCGTCGGTCTCGCGGTGCTGCTCTTCGTCCTCTACTATCTGCTGAAGGACGGCCACCGGCTGCTCGCGTGGCTCCGCACGTCCATGCCGCTCCCTCGCGACGTCCAAGACGAGTTGCTCGAGACGCTGGATCGTCTGATGTGGGCCGTGCTCGTCGGCAACGTCCTCGTCGCGGTCGTCCAGGGGGTGCTGACGGGCATCGGCTTCGCCATCGTCGGTCTCCCGAGCGTCCTCTTCTGGACGGTGATGACGACGGCACTCTCCTTGCTCCCGCTCATCGGGGCCTCGATCGTCTGGTTCCCCGCTGGCGTCTATCTGCTCGTCACGGGTGACATCGTCGCCGGTGGCTTCATCCTCGTCTACGGCTCCCTCATCGTCAGCCTCTCGGACAACTATCTCCGGCCGCTCATCGGCGGCCACGAGGCGCGGCTCAATCCGGGGCTGTTCATCGTCGGTATCTTCGGCGGTATCGGCGCGTTCGGGGTCGTCGGTCTCTTCTACGGCCCCATCGTCCTCGGGGCGTTGAAGGGACTCGTCGACATCTACAGCGACGTGGGCGACCGCCTCGTGCCTGCGGACGCGTCCGGTGTGACCGCCCCGGCCGGCGCGACCGATGCGACCGACGTGGCCGATGCAACCGATGCAACCGACACGACCGACACGACTGACGGCCCGACGGATTCCGAGTGACCACCGGCCGTCGCCGGTGGGATGAAGTCGTGGTCGGCCGTGGGAGGTGGTATGAGTACGACGAACGGGCCGACCGCGACGAGTGAGACGACCACGAGCAGGGGGCCGAGCGACGTGGCCGACGTCGGCGACATCGGCGGTATCGATGACGTCGGCGACGCCGGTCAGGCGGGGGGCTCCGGTGGGTCGACGGCCGAGTCCGGCGGTCCGGCGGCGAAGATCGTTCGGGCGGTGCGGCTCCTCCGAATCGGGGCCTGGACCGCCCTCGCGCTCTTCGTCGTCGCACTGCTCGCCGTGACCGTCGTCGGCCCGTTCCTCCTTGGAAATCCGGCCGTCACGGGCGGCCGACCGCGCCTGTTCGGCGGTCTCCTGCTCTCGCTCGTCGCCGGGACGGCGGTGTTCGTCGTCGCCACCCTCGCTCTGGACTGACTCACTCCGAAGTGTAAGGCAAAAAGAAACTCTGTTTAACACGGACGGCGGTGTAGGACGAGCAACTGTGACTACGATTACTGTCGACGGGCTCTCGAAGTCCTACGGGTCGACGGCCGTCCTCGCCGGACTGTCGTTCACCGTGGAGTCGGGAACGGTGTTCGGGCTGCTCGGCAAGAACGGGGCGGGGAAGACGACGACCATCAACGTCCTGACCGGGACCGTCTCGGCCGACGAGGGCACCGTCTCGGTGCTCGGTCTCGACCCCGGCGACCACCCCCAAGCGGTTCGCGAGCGTATCGGCGTCCTCCCCGAGAAGGAGTCGCCGCCGAGCTTTCTCACGCCGCGGGAGTATTTCTCGTTCGTCGGCGGCGTCCGCGAGATGGACACCGACGTCGTCGAGGAGCGAGTCGGCGAGTGGACCGAGCGGCTGGACTTCGCCGAGAAGCTCGATACGCTCTGTACGGACCTCTCGCGGGGCCAACAGCAGAAGGTAATGCTGACGCAAGCGTTCCTCCACGAGCCGGAACTCGTCTTCATCGACGAGCCGCTGGCGAACCTCGACCCGGTCATCCAAGAGCGCGTCAAGGCTGCCATCCGGGAGTTTCAGGCCCGCGGGACGACGGTCGTCCTCTCGACGCACCACGTCGAAGTAGCCCAAGAGCTGTGTACGCAGGTCGGTATCCTCGTCGACGGCGCGTTCGCCGTCGAATGCGACCCGCGGGCTCTCGACGGTGAGACGCTGCGGGACGTGTTCCTCCGTGCCGTCGGTGCCACTCCCACGTCATGACCCGGTTCCTGACGCTCCTGCGGCTCATGACGGTCGAGGAGTGGCGGCTCCACAGCGAACTGTTCGGTGGCCGCCGGTTCGCCGGGTTCCCGCTCGTGCTCCTCGTCCTCACCGCCGTCGCGAGCTACGCGCTGACCGTCATCGGCGTCCCGGCAACGACGCTCACCGCCGGTGTCGTCGGTCTCGCGTTCGCCTTCGGTCTCCAGACGGGGAGTATCGGTTTCGTCAGCCGCGACTCGCTGTCGGACCTGCTGGGTGACGTGACGCTCCTGCTCTACGCGACGCGCACGCTGCCCGTCTCGGCCCGCGAGGTCGTCGCGGCGTTCCTGGTGAAAGACGTCGGCTACTACGCGCTCCTGTTTCTCCTGCCGGTCTCCGTCGGCGCGCTCGTCGGCCCGGCGGCGGCGAGTGACGCGACGTTCGGGCTCGTCCTCACGCTCTGGCCCGCGTCGACGCTCGCGTTCGCCGCCGGATTGGCGCTCACGCTCGCCGCAAGTTCGCTCTGGGTCGACGGCTCCCGGCTCGTCCGTGTGCTCGGTCTCGTCGTCGGTGGCGGCGCGCTCGCTGCGGTCGTCCTCGCCCGGTCGAGCGGGGTGGGGTTCGACATCGGCACGCTGGCCCCGCCGTACTCGCCGCTCGTCGTCGCCGGAGTTACACTCGCGACGGTGGTGCTCTTTCTCGTCGGCGTCTGGCGTTTCGACTTCGCAGATTCCGGGGAGACGGCGGCCCGTCACACTGGCTACCGGTGGCTGCAGCACCGCCTCGGCGGGGGACCGCTGGCGTCGCTCGTCGCCAAGACGGTCTTCGAGGTCCACCGCAGCAGCGGCGGCGTGTGGAAGCTCGCGCTCTCAAGCGGCGTCCTGCTCGGCGCGGCGGTCGTCGTCGTCC
The DNA here is from genome assembly GCF_900103715.1 of Halogranum gelatinilyticum. Taxonomy (NCBI): domain Archaea; kingdom Methanobacteriati; phylum Methanobacteriota; class Halobacteria; order Halobacteriales; family Haloferacaceae; genus Halogranum; species Halogranum gelatinilyticum. Next base: position 59,850 of record NZ_FNHL01000007.1, read on the forward strand.
GCTTCGTCGGCACCTACGTCTCGCTCCCGCTCGTCCCGGCGGTACTCTTCGGCGCGGTCCTCGGTGCGACGGCGTTCCCGACCTACAGCTGGCTCACGCAGGTCGACTCGCCCGCGGACTACCGGCTCTACCCTGTCTCCGAGCGCTCGCTCTACCTTGCCAAGGCGGGCGCGTTCGCCCTCCTGGAGACGCCGGTCGTCCTCGTCTACTATCTCGGACTGGCACTCTTCACCGACGCGGGCGTCGCGGACCTCGCGCTCGGCGGCGGGGTCCTCGTCGGCTCCGTCCTCTTCCTCTTCGGACTCACGGTCCTCGTGACCGGCTTCCAGCCCGACGAGTTCCTGTTCGATACGGTGCGGTTCTCGGCGTACTCGCTCGTGATGCTGCTCGGACTCCTACCGCTCGTCGTCGCCGGGTTCGTCCTGCCGGCACTCCCGGACGTCTTCGCGCTGGCGACGCTGGGTTACGCGCTGGCCGTCGGCGTCGTCGGCGTGCTCGCGCTGGAGCGTGCCGCGTCGCGGGCCGTGTGACCACGCCGTCAGTTCAACGCCGTGACCTCGTCGGTGAGGTCCGTCGGCTCGTCGACGGGGCCGTTGACGAACAGAGCGTGGCTCATGATGGCGATGGCGACGAGGCCGGCCACGGGGACGGTGACGGCCGACGACAACGCGGTGAACTGCCCGAGGGCGACGCCACTCTCGAGACTGCCGGCGATACCCAGCAAGACGAGGTCGTAGTACTGCCAGGTGTAGCTCATGGGTGTGTGTTGTGACTGGTGTCGGGAAAGTGTGAGGGCGAGTCGCCTCAGGTGTACTCCTGTGCGACGTCCGTCGAACCCGTGTGGTCACGTACGAGAGCGGCACATCATATTAAAAACACCGCCAGATAATTAATCCCAATAGGCATAGAATTATTCGGAGAAGTAACGATGGATCTTCGGACGCTTCGAGCCGCTCTGTTGTCGGTTCTCGCGGTCGTCGCAGCGGGCGGGTCTGTCGTAGTCGGTGTGACGCCGAACGGCTGGAACCCGCTCGGTGGAGTCGTGCTCGGCTTCGTGCTCGTGTATCTGCTGCTCCGTCGGGTCGTAGGAGCGTATCTGACGGAGGTGCAGCGGTGGGGACTGTTTGCACTGTTCGGCGTGGTCTCGTTTCTCTCCGTGGCGACCTACACGGCGGTGTACGGCGGGAGTCCGGATGCCGAACTCGTCGTCAGCGTGCTCGTGTGTCTCCTCGTGTCCGCACTGTTCGGCTACCGAGCGCGAGCACGTGTACGCTCGGGGTGACGACTGCGTCTGACAATTAGGAATCCAACTGTCGCAGCGTGATGGGGTGCTGCACTGAGAGTGAGTTCAGCGAAAACACAGCGGGAAGTAGATTTGAACTACGCGAACGTCGCTCCCTTCGGTCGCTCGTTCTCTCGTTCAAACTACGACGTGACTATTTTCAGGAACTCTGGGGTCGCGACGCGATGAAACGCGTCGCTTGCGGTGTGAGTTCCTGAAAAATAGCGGGAAGTAGATTTGAACTACCGATCTCCGGGTTATGAGCCCGGCGGAATCTCCTGGCTATCCCATCCCGCTATCATCACGTATCCCTCGGTTACGTATAAGGTTTGGTAAGTCGGTCTGTCCTGTCTCCCGGTACCACGTCACTCGACAGCGACGCCGTTACCGCTGGCGTCCCAGACGCGTCGCTGGAGGTCTTCGAGACCTTCGCGCTCCGAGAGTCGGTGGTCGTCGACGACGACCTGTACGGGCCGCGTGCGGTCCGTGAAATGGTTGTGGAGCACCGTCGCGACGATGTCGCGGGCGATAGTCGACGGAATCTCGATGGTCACCCGGAGCACGTCGACCGGGGCCGAGCCGTTCGTCTGTGCCGCCGCACGCTCGACAGCGACGTCGAGGTCGGAGTCCGTCGCCCGCCGTGGCTGCTCGGGCGACTCGTGGGAGGGGCCGCGCGGCACCTCCGTCCACTGCTCGGTCGTCACCTCCGAGACCATCTCGTCGAGCTGCTGGAACGCCGTTGCTACTGCGGATCGGTCGCCGACGAGTGTCACGGTGACCGGTCGAGCCATGGTATGTGATAACGCCCAACACACATGAAGCTTCCCGCCGTGCGGTGTGTCGGCATCGACCGAGTATCAGTCAGACAGCCGTCACACCGGCCTGAAGCTTGATTACGCACCAGTAGAAGAATCAAACAATCAGTGACGTGAGAGAGTCATGACGGGCACACACTCCGGGCAGGAGGAAGACGGCGAGACGGATCGACGGACGTTGTTGAAGGGAATCGCACTGGGGAGCCTCGGCACCGCGGGCATCTTCGGCGGTCTGGGAGCCGCCGACGGTACGGTGGGCGGCGCGGTCGACGACGTCGCAGGGGGTCTCCTCGGCGACGACAGTCACGACGGCCACGACAGCCACCACGTGCTGGCTCTCGTTCCGCGCGACGCCGTGACCCACACCGCGAGCGGTGGGCAGTGGGCCGACGCGACGACGTGGGGAGACGAGACACCGACCGACGGCGCGCGGGTCCACGTGCCCGCGGAGACGACGCTCACACTCACGTCGACGACGGCGCGGCTGCAGACCCTCCGCGTCGACGGGACGCTCCGCGTCGACCCCGAGACGGCGGCGCGCCTCCTCGTCGAAACGCTCGTCGTCACCGGCAGCGGCCGACTCGAACTCGGGAGTGAGGAGACTCCGGCACAGGACACCGTCGTCACGTTCCTCGACTCGGGAGCCATCGACGAGTCCGACGACCCCGAACGCATCGGCCGGGGCCTGCTCACCCTGCCGGGTGCGACGGTCCGGGTCCGGGGCGTCGAGAAGACATCCTTCCTCGAACTGGCGAGCGCGCCGACGAGCGGTGACGACGAACTGCGCCTCGCGGCCGAACCGACCGGTTGGACCGCCGGCGACACGGTCGTCCTCCCGGGACTCTCACCCGACCGCGACGAGGACGAGGAGCGCGAGGTCGTCGCCGTCGACGGCACGAGCGTCCGCCTCGACGAACCACTGGAGTACGACCACATCCCACCCAAGTCCAGTCTCCCGAGCTACGTCGTCAGCCTCTCGCGAACCGTCCGCTTGGCGTCCGAGAACGACCGGACGAAACGGCGCGGCCACGTGATGTTCATGAGTCGCGACGTCGACGTCGTCGGTGCGGAGTTCTCGGACCTCGGCCGGACCGACAAGTCCCGCCCCGTCACCGACCCGGCCAACGGCGTTCCCCCGAAAGACGCCGAGTCGAACCCCCAAGCCCGCTACGCCTGTCACTTTCATCGAACTGGCCCGACCGTCGGCGACCCCCGCGTCGTCCGCGACTGTGTCGTCCGGGGCAGCCCCGGCTGGGGCTACGTCAACCACGACAGCCACGTCCGGTTCGAGGACAACGTCTCCTACCAGGTGTTCGGTGCGGGCTTCGTCGCCGAGATCGGGACCGAAGCAGGGACGTTCAAACGGAACTTCGCGCTCCGGTCGCACGGTTCGGGTAGCGTCCCGGACGGTCGACAGTTCCGCGAAGGGGACGAAGGAGCCATCGACGACTTCGGCCATGGCGGCTACGGCTTCTGGTTTCAGGGCCCCGGCGTCGCCGTCGAGGGGAACGTCGCCGCCGGCCACCGTCACCACGGCTTCGTCTACTGGACCCGCGCCAAGCCGGACCGGGAGGTCCCCCCGGGCGAACTCGGTGGCGTCACCGGCGAGTTAGCCAACTTCCCCGTCGAGCGCATCGAGAACCAGCCCGACCTCGTCGACTCAGACGAGGTCGACGACGGCATGGTCCCGTCGAGTCTGGTGAAGTTCCGGTCGTTCCGCGACAACACCGTCTTCGCCTCCGGCGGCGGGCTCGACATCTCGCGGCACCGCTTCGGCGCACACCACGACCGACTGGACGAGTACAGCGTCGTCGACGGATTTCTCGCATTTAACATCGGCCGCCACTACAGCCAGTGGGACCATCTCAGAGTTCCCAACAGCCGCGGTGCGCAGGGTGGCTACAACGGGGTCTCGGTCCGGTACAGCGCGAACGTCCGGATTCGAGACGCCCACCTCGTCGCGGGCGACGGCGCGGGTCGCGGGGTCGGAATAAATCGAAATCACGCGCCGAGCAACGTCCGCGTGGAGGACTCGACGGTCGAGGGCTTCACGGTCGGCGTCCGGGCCGCACCACGAGGCGAGAGCCCCGTCACGGGCGTCCTCGACAACGAGGTCGACGTGCAGGTAATCGGAGGGACGACCGACCGGCGGTGGACGCCCGCCCAACAGGTCGACGTCGAGGCCGAGTTCGGCGAGGGGGGCCGGACAAACCTCTATCTCTCGGCCGAGTTCGACGACGACCTCTACGGCCTGTTCTCGCCGGAGGGTGGCGTCACGCTGAACGGCGAGGGGGTCTACTTCGCCGAACAGGCGGCCGACTACGTCCCGTTCCCCACCCGCGCCGACCTCGACGCCACGGAGAAAGATTCGCTGTCGGCACTCACCGACGTCGCCCCGCGGAAACTGGTCGGGAAGTCGAACGCAGAGCTGTACGAGGAGTACGGCCTCGCCGTCGAGGGGTCCGTCCTCCCGGAGAGTGCCGGTACGGACGCGGCCGTCGAAGGCGGCTACGTCGCGGGCGCGGCCGACGGCAGCCGACGAACCGAGTGGCCGGGCAGCGACACCGGGTCAGCGTTGCTCGCGCAGGCTCGCTCCACCGAGGGGTCGCTCTCGGAGGTCGGCCGGTTGCGACAGGGCGAGCGGCTGACCGTCTACGGCGAGGACACTGTCCAGACGCTACCCGGGAAGTACGCTGGTCTCGCGTACGTCAGACCCGAGGAAGAAGACGCCGACGCCGAGCGTCCCACGGCACTCCAGCTCTCCGTGACCGCGCCGGCAACGGTCTACGTCGCCTACGACGCCGAGACGCGGCCGGACTGGCTCTCGTCGTGGCGCGACACCGGCGACACGGTCGGGACGACCGACGGGAAGCGTCGGGTCTACGCCCGCGAAGTCGACGCCGGAACCGTCCGACTCGGCGGCTGTCCGGACACCCACCGGATGTACACGCCGTTCGTCGAAGGGCGGTAGTCACGGCGGCGAGACGGGCGACATTCGGACCGGCAGACAGCGAGCCGTGTCTGACGCGTGCCTGACAGAGATTTATACGACTCCTCCGTCAACGGTTGGCCATGTTACACGGATTACGCACGACGGAACGGGGGAAAACGCGTGATTCGGTCGGCGACGGCGTCCGGGGGGCGGAGCGTGGCCACCGTGGGTGAGCAGTCGGTCCATATCGAACTCCTCGTCGCCGACGGCGACGAGGAGCGGCCGGACGTCGAGTCCGGGTCGCGCGTCGACGTCTCGGTTGCCGGCGAGATGTATCCGACCGCACGGCTGGCCGACGGCCGGTATATCGCGTGGTGGTTCGACACGTCGGCCCCGGACCCGACCGACCAGGCCGCGACCGAGTGGGTCGCCGCCCCGACGCGCTATCTCGCCGCGGCGACGCTCCGCGAGCTCTGGGAGGACCCGTCGCTCTTTGACACGCTCACCCAGGGGTCGACACCGGCGTCGCCCTGACCGCTCACTCCGACGCGTCCTCGACGTCGATGACGACCGGCTCCGACGCCTCGGAGCCGCCGGTCTCGTCGTTCGTGGTATCACTGAGATCGTCGAGCGCGTCGAGGTCGTCGAGGTCGACGGCACCGTCGGTCAGGTCGGCGAGCGCGAGTCCGAGGTTGCGCTTGTTGACCTTCCAGACGGCGTCGAAGAGACCGCCGACGAGCGGAATCGAGCCGACGGCGGCGTCGACGCCGACGTTCGCCAGCATTCGCAGGAGCGTCGTGTAGGACACGCCGAGCCGCGCGGATTCGAGGACGACGTACAGCGAGACGCCCGCCGAGAGCACGTCGCCGACGACCGGGAGCGTGCCGAGGACGGGGTCGACACCGAAGCGGAAGTTCGTCCCGGGGACACGCACGAGCTCGTCGAGCACGTAGGCGACCCGGCGGAGCCGTTCGATGGTGGCCGCGTCGACCGTGTCGGGGAGTTCGGCGGCGAGGTCGGGACCGAGCGCGTCACGGACGTCGTCTGGGCTGCTCATGCTCTGCCGTTGGCCGCCGAGAAGAATAAGCGCGGTGGCGGTCGAGTGACAGCGACTGGTGGTCGAGTGACAACGGCTGGCGGTCGCGCGGCCGTCTGCGCGCGGCTCGCACCCACCAGGTCCGGGCACTGACGACCCGCCGTCGCGTCCGCGGCTCGGTGTCCAGTCGGGCGAGCAGCGTCCGGCCGAGGAGGAAGGACAGAGAGAGGTTGAACAGCACGATGGCGACGGGACTCGGCGAGGCAAGGGCGACGAAGACACCGGTGAGCAAGAGCCGGACGGTGAAGGCGAATCCGGCGAGCGTCGCGCCAGCCGCGAGCAGCGTGCGCGTCCAGCCGTAGTCACGTCGCATATCGCCAGCGACGTAGTGTACGGGTGAGCGAGCCCTGAGGAGGTTTCTGAGTCCCCAGGACGCGCGTTGCGGCAGCCGCAGATACGTGTAGTGCCACGGCTCGAAGCACTGCGAGAGTGACGCCGAGTCACGGCGGCCGTGCGGCGACATATCACACCTTGGTCGCGAACCGGCTTGAAAATCAGTCAGACGCGCGTCTGCCGCACTGTGGGGACCGTCGACGGCTGTGGGAGACAGCCGAGACTTACTCTAAGAGGACCGAAAAGCCCCAGCGGGCCTGTTCCTCCTCGTCCGACTCGCCGCGCATCACGTTGTAGGTCGCCTCGAAGCGGTGCTCGCCGACCGGGAGACAGCCGTCGCCGTTCGGCGCGCCGTAGACGTCGACGAGCTGCGAGGTGGATTCGCCGGGTTCGAGCGTCACGATGCGGTATTCGCGGGTGATCGCGATGGGCTCGGTCAGCCGCCAGCAGTCGGGTTCCGCGGGGTAGTCGCCCCCGGCGGGGAGGAGCGTGAGCTGGCCGCTGTCGCTCGTTACGTAGCTGAAGACGACGTCGCGGCCCTCGCCGACCTGCACGGTCTCGTCGCCGTCGTTGGTGACGGTGACGCGGAGCTGCGGCGGATGCTCGGCGGTCGCAACGTCCTCGGTCACCTCGACGCTCGGCGTCACCGGGAGGTCGGGGGCGTCGTCGCTGCCGACGAGCGTCAGGCCCGGCCCGCCGGTACCCTCGGGGCGGGTGCCGCCGGCGTCGCCGGAGCCGTCGCCGTCGTCGCCCGGCAGGCCGCCGTCGGTGGCTGTGTCGGTCGGTTCGTCGGTCGGCTGGTCGGTCGTCGGGTCGTCCGTTGGCGCGCCGCCAGCAGTGCAGCCAGCGACGAGTGCAACGGTTGCGAGGCTACCCACCCGGAGGAACGTGCGTCGTGTCGGGGACATACCAGTAAGAAGGGGAGTTCAGACGTTAACCGTAGCGTAGAGTGAAAGAACGTTTTGTCCCTCCGTGTGACGGTCACGCATCCCGGAGTGCCTGCGCGACCGCCTCGGCCGCTGGCGGGATCGCCCGCGCCACGAAAGCGACTTCGAGGTAGGACGAAATCCAGTAGTCGACCGCCGAGACCGAGACCGTCCCGTCGAGGTCGGCGAGGCGGTCGTCGGCGTAGTGCAGCTCGCGGGCGAGACGGACGGCCGAGTGTCGGACGAGATGGCTGTCGACACCGAGTGCGGCACGGAGCGCGTCGACGGCCTCGGCACGGTACTGCCGTACGTCGGCGACGCGCTCGACCGTGAACCGCTCGCCCTCGTCGAGCCGGGAGACGAGCGAGTCGAGTGCCCGGTGGGACGTGAGCTGTCGGTGAGCGACCAGCAGATCCGAGGCGAGCGTGTCGACCGACGAGTCGTCGGCAAAGCGGGGATACGCGACCCGGTCGACGAGCGCGTGCAGCGTGTCTCCCGCGGCCGTGCCCTCGACGTCGCCGTCGACGAGCGAGGACGGCTCGACCGACTCGTTCGGGTCGAAGTCCGCTCCGAACCGGTCGCGTCGGCGCGCACGGACCTCGGCGACGAGCGTCGCCACCGCCGAGTCGAACGTCTCGCGCAGCGACGGCTGGTCACCGCTCCCGGCGGTATATTGGTCGAACAGGTGGGCGGCGTCGCCGACGCTGGCCCGCGCGCGTTCGAGCCGTTCGGCGAGTTCGCCAACGCCGAGGGCAGTTCCTGAATCGAGCCGTCGCGTCGGGTCCTCGAGCGTGTTGACGGCGTGTCGGACCTCGTTTTCGAGCGCCGCGTGGACGACGACGGCCCGCGTCGGGTCGGTGCCGACGTACTCCCACCGGTCTCGGAACTCGTCGAGAGCGGGGCGAAGCTCGTCGGCCTGCTGGCGGACGTCGTCGCGAGTCAGGCCGTCGTCGATGGCCGCCCACGCGGCAGCGACGTACTGGGCCTCGCCGCGAGCGTACTGCAGGTCACTCAGCCGTTCGTACGGCGAGTCCGCCTCGGCCGTTCTGGCGAGATACTCGGTCGCCGACTCGCGGGCGTGGCCGAGTCGCTCGCGCATCACGCCGTTCGGAATCTGCTGTCGCGTGAACTCGTCGGGGACGGCGGCGAGCAGGTCGCGCGCTCTCGCTTCCGAGTCGTCGAGATGAGCCGGCGCGATGTCGACCGGGAGGGTCCGCGGCGGGTCGGGGGCGTCCGACTCCGAGAGGTCCCGCAGGGCGTCCCCATCGAGTTCGGGCGTGTCGTCGCCGGTGAGCCCGTCGAGGGCACTACAGCCCGCGAGTGCCGCGCTCCCGGCGGCGGCACCGAGCGCGAGCAGTCGGCGGCGGGTCGTTCGGTGGTCAGTCATCGGTCGCCCTCCGGCGGGCGACAGCCGCTCCCGCTGGTCCCCGAACTGAACCGAGAGACGTCCTCGGGGTCGAGCGCGGCCGGGATACGGACGAGCGTCGCGACGACGTCGTACGTGTCCGTCTCGCAGGCGACGTCGGCCGGAAGCAGCCGACGGCCGTACTGCGTCTCGACGCGGTCGGTGTCCCAGCGGACGTAACAGAGGTCCAGCGCGAAGCACTCGCGAATCCGACGCTGTTCGAGGTAGACCGTCTCGCTGTCGAAGTCGGTCTCGGCGAGGAGCCGTCGCGCCGCGGCGACGGACTCGTCGTCGACCCCGTCGCCGAAGGTCAGCCCGTCGGCCGTCTCGCGGCTGGCGACGAAGGGGTGACTGCGGAACTGAAACGAGTCGTCCTCGTCGTCGGTCGGTGTCTCGTCGTCGGGATGGCGGACGGCCGCGGCGTCCGCCGTGCTCCGCAGCTGGACGTGTGCGGGGTCGGTTTCGGCGTCGTCGGGGACGGGCCGCTCGCTGGCCGTGGCGGTACGCGAACTGGAGTTCGACCCGGAACAGCCGGCGAGACCGACGAGGAGGGCGGCCGCAGCTCCGTGGAGGGCGTGGCGGCGTGTGCAGGGACGCATCTCTCCGACCTTGACCTGTCTGATACAAAACGCCTCGGGTCGGCCACGAAGAGTTATCCGCGCGCCGTCGGATGTGGAGGCATGGAATCCGAGTTCGACTGGCTCACCCTCGACGAGGGCGAGGAGGTCCTCTGGGCCGACACGCCCCACCAGTACAGTCTCGTCCCCGCGCTCGTGGTCGGTATCCCGCTCTCGCTGTTTCTCGTCGGGGTCCCCATCGTCGTCTCGGCGTATCTGACCTACAAGAACACGAACTACGTCGTCACCTCCGCGGCACTCTACAAGAAGACGGGCGTGCTCTCCCGAAGCGTCCAGCGCATCGAGTTCGACAAGGTCCAAGACACCTCCTACAGCCAGAGCTTCTTCGGGGGGCAGTTCGGCTACGGCACCGTCGACATCAGCACCGCCGGTGGCGCGGGCGTCGAGTTGAGCTTCCAGAGCGTCAGCGACCCCCAGGAGCTCCAGACGCTCATCAACGGTCGCATCCGGACGCGTGAAGCTCCCGCGGACGACAAGGCGACCGTCCTCGACGACATCCTCGGCGAACTGCGGGCGATCCGGCAGGCCGTCGAGGGCGAGGAGTCGACCACGCCACCGGCGGACGCGACGGCGACGGCGGCCACCGAGACCGACGAGGCGATGTTCGAGCACGGCGAGCCGGTCTCGGTCGACGAGTCCGAAGCGGCGGACGGGCCAGCCGGTGACGACGACGGCCGATGAGCACGAGCCTCGCTGCCGACGTCGACCTTTCGGCCGTCGACGAGTGGATGGCGCGCGGGGGCGACGAGGACGTCCTCTGGAGCGGGCGGCCGCGGACGACGAGCGCGCTGCCGGCCATTGCGGTCGGGGTCGTGCTGGTCGTCGCGGGCGTCGTCGGGGGAGCCACGCAGACACAGCTCGCGGTCGCGCTCGTGCTCGCGACCCTCGTCCCCATCGGCCTCCTCGTCGCCGTCTGGGGCTACCTCGGGGTCGTCAGGACGCGCTACGTCGTCACCGACCGCGCGCTCTACCGCAGAACGGGCGTCCTCTCGCGGCGCGTCCAGCGCGTCTCGCTCGGCCGCGTCCAGAACAGCGCGTTCACGCAGGGCGTCCTGGGCACTGTGTTCGACTACGGGACCGTCTCGGTCGAGGCCGCCGGTGGCGGAGCCATCGCGTTCGCCGACATCGACGACCCGCGGGAGGTGCGCGCGCTGGTGGAGAAGCAGGTCGGCGGCGGCGAGCTGCCGGGGACGCTCGCACAGTGGCAGGCCGTCCGCGACGAGGTGCGGGCACTTCGCGGAGCGTTCGAGCAGCGCGGGGGGTAGGTCAGAGGACGCACGGCGGCAGTGCGACGGCCATACGCGAGTGTCGGGTCAGCCCTCGTCGACACCGCCGTCACTGTCTACGGGGTTCTCACCGTAGACGGCGGGCACCCAGTTCTGGTGGTGAATCGGCGGCCGTTCGTAGTCGGTACTGTCACCGCTGTCAGCCTCGTCGCGCGGCGGCAGCTCGATGGGGTCGGGCGTGCGGTCCTCGTAGTCGAACTGGTCGAGGAGATGCGTGATGCAGTTCAGCCGGGCGTGTCGCTTCACGTCGGCGTGGACGACGTGCCACGGCGCGTGGTCGGTGTCGGTGTGCTCGAACATGACGTCCTTCGCCTCCGAGAACTCCTCCCAGCGCGCCCGCGCTTCGAGGTCCATCGGGCTGAGCTTCCAGCGTCGCTTGGGGTCGTCGTTGCGCCGCTGGAACCGCCGTTCTTGCTCCTCCTGGCTGATCGAGAACCAGTATTTCACGAGGACGATGCCCGAGCGGACGAGCAGCCGCTCGAACTCCGGACAGGAGACCAGAAACTCCTCGTACTCCTCGTCGGTGCAGAACCCCATCACGCGCTCGACGCCCGCGCGGTTGTACCAGCTACGGTCGAAGAAGACCATCTCGCCCGCAGTAGGCAGCTGTTCGACGTACCGTTGGAAATACCACTGGCCCTGCTCGCGCTCCGTGGGTTTGCCGAGCGCGACGACGCGGGCGACGCGGGGGTTGAGCCGTCGTGTGAGACGCTTGATGACGCCGCCCTTCCCGGCCGCGTCGCGGCCCTCGAAGACGACGCAGACCCGCAGCCCCTCCTCCTCGACCCAGTGTTGGAGTTTGACCAGCTCTTCCTGAAGCCGGTCGAGTTCCGCCTTGTACTGTTGCTTCTTCAACACTCCCTCCTCGTTGTACCGGTCGCTGTCGGCATCCATGTATAACTGCTGTGACAACACGCGGGGACGGCTTAAGCGCGGTGCTGGAGTTCATGTTCTCCGTCGCTTGGCGGTGACCATTGCCGTCGTCCCGGTGGCGACCGTTGCCGTCGTCTCGGCGGTGACGGTTGCCGTCGCCCTGTCGCTTTTGCCGGTGGCTCGGCGAGAGGGGGTATGAGCGACCTCACTGCACACCACGTCGGTCTCACCGTAGCCGACCTCGAACGGATGGTCGAGTTCTACCGCGACAGCTTCGGACTCGACGTCGTCAACCGCTTCACCGTCAGCGGCGACGCCTTCGCGACCGCCGTCGACGTCGCCGGTGCGTCCGCACGGTTCGCGCATCTCGACGCCGACGGCGTCCGTATCGAACTGGTCGAATACGAACCCGAGGGCGAGACGCGAACTGACCCGGAGCTGAACCAGCCGGGGGCGGCGCATCTCGGGCTGTCGGTCGACGACGTCGACGAGTTCTTCGCGTCGCTCCCCGAGGGAGTCGAGACGCTCAGCGAGCCACAGACGACGTCGACCGGGACGCGGATCCTGTTCGTCCGCGACCCGGAAGGCAACCTCGTCGAAGTGCTCGACGCCTGAGGCTGAACGTTACACGCGGGACCTCCCTCTCCTGTTGCCCGCCCTCCTGTCCGGTGGGGAGGCGGGGTGGGCGTGTAGGTAGCCGCTGGGGAACTCCTCGTCGTTCGCACCGCAGTCCGGACACGCGTCGCCGGGATGACCGATGAAGCCTTGCGTACAGAACCGACATTCGTACAACATCAGTGTGTGAATTGCTAACATGCTACATAAGCTTTCTGTCGGTTCGAACCGTCGACAGGTGCAGAAAGTGTGAAATGGTAGCATCCGCAGTCCTACTTCAACGCCTCGGTCCGGAATCGACGCGAGAAATCAGATTTCGAGAGATTTACCGTCACGAAAGACGTTCTCGTACGTTCTAACGCGTCGAGACGACAGTCACCTTCGTCGTCGGAAAACACCACATATTTACGCGTTGGAACCAGAAAACATATCTCAATGGCTGATTTCTCCCGGCAACGATCCCGAGGTCGGACAAACGAGGACGAACAGACCAGCACGGAATCCGAGGAGCAGGTCTGTCCGGAGTGTAACTCCGACAGTATCGTCCACAGTGGCGGCGAACTCGTCTGTGACGACTGCGGGCTCGTCCTCGACGAGCAGAACATCGACCGGGGCCCCGAGTGGCGCGCGTTCAACCAGAACGAACGTGATTCGAAATCGCGCGTGGGCGCACCGACGACGAAGACGATGCACGACAAGGGGCTGACCACCCAGATCGACTGGAAGAACAAGGACGCCTACGGCCGGTCGCTCTCCTCCGAGAAACGGAGCCAGATGCACCGCCTGCGCAAGTGGCAGGAGCGGATCCGGACCAAGGACGCGGGCGAGCGCAACCTCCAGTTCGCGCTCTCGGAGATGGACCGCATGGCCTCCGCACTCGGCGCGCCGCGCTCGACGCGTGAGGTCGCCTCGGTGCTCTACCGCCGCGCGCTCAACGAGGACCTCATCCGCGGTCGGTCCATCGAGGCCGTCTCGACGAGCTGTCTCTACGCCGCCTGCCGGATGGAGGGCATCCCGCGCAGCCTCGACGAAGTGACCGAGGTCGCGCGTGTCCCGTACAAGGAGATCGGCCGCACCTACCGCTACATCGCCCAGGAGCTGAAACTGGAGATGCAGCCGGTCGACCCCAAGGAGTACGTCCCGCGCTTCGCCAGCGAACTCGGCGTCAGCGAGGAGGTCAAGCAGAAGGCCAACGAGATCATCGACGTCTCCGCCGAGCAGGGTCTGCTCTCGGGCAAGTCGCCGACCGGCTTCGCCGCCGCGGCACTCTACGCCGCGTCGCTGCTCTGCAACGAGAAGAAGACCCAGCGCGAGGTCGCCGAGGTCTCGCAGGTGACGGAAGTCACCATCCGGAACCGGTACCAGGAGCAGATCGAAGCGATGGGTCTCTACTGAGCAGTTTCGCTCAATAGCCCCGTTCGACCCATCCGTCTCACACCACCGCACCACGACACCACCACACCGCTTTTGCAACGCTGTCGCCACCGTCCCGACCAGCGCAAGCTATACCACGGCTCGGCGGACTACTCAGACCAGTGACTGACGAGAGGCCTGCGGACGACGACCCGGTCGACACCGCCGACGTGACGGTTCCCGGCGACGAGCCGACGTACGTCGTCGCCACGGTCCGCGGCGAGCGTATCGAGATCGCCGAGTCGGTCCTCGACGAACTGGTCGACCTCGCCGACGAGGACGGACTGACCGCCGAGGCGTGGGTCGAACAGAACCTCGGCCCCTCCATCCTCTACGGCGCGGTCGTCGGCGTCGTCGACGCGTTCGACTTCGAGGAGCCGCCGTCGGCGACGACGGTCGCCGCGTGGCACGAGGAACTGGCCGACAGCCGCGAGGCCGCCGAAGAGGTCTGGAACGAGCCGACGCTGGAGTACTCCGATCAGGTCTGGGAGTCGGCCGTCCGGCTCGAACATCTCCTAGAGACGGTCGAGACGAGTCTCACGTCGCTGGAGATCGCCCGCGAGAAACACGGAGCGGACCACGAACTCGTCGAAGAGCTGTCCGCGAACGTCGACAGCCAGGTGGCCCTCCTGCGACGGATCGGCGAGTCGATGACGGGCTAGAAAAGCGAGGGAGGTTACTGCACGGAGTCGATGTAGTCGAGGACGGTGACGTCGGACGTGATGGTCTCGGGCAGCGTGATGGCCGCGACGCGCTCGGTCTCGGAGACACGGTTGCCCTCGGGGTCGATGTCGTAGACGACGGGCGTGCCCGCACCGCGCTCGCCTTTGTCCTTCGCGAGGATGCGGATGCGTCGCGTCTCGCCGACGAGTTCGACGGTCGTATCGACGTACTCGCCGCCGTAGGTTGCTCGCTCGCGCCGTTCGCGGACGTTGAACGGGCCGTCCCCGTTCACCCGGACCGCGGTGGTACCGGCCCGGAGTTCGTCCAGTGTCTCACGTACGGTAGTGGTTACACGCTGCGTCTCGCCCATTGTTTACTCGTTTGTGTGTAAACTCTTAACACTCACGGTTGGATGTGGGCGAGTCGCACACTCGTCACGAAGCGTCGAGAGCGGAGCGAACAGAGAAAGCGCGCGAGAGACGGACTGCCGGGCTACTTCGACGCCGTTTGTCGCGCCCACTCGTCGCGCCAGGTGTCCATGTTGGCGGCGAGGGTGTCGTAGTCGAACTGGATCGGCTCAGCAGGCTCGTAGGCGTACTGCTGCATATCCTCGGGCAGTGAGGCGTTCGTGACGGTCGGAAGCCCGACGTTCTTGACCGCGACCTCCTGTTGGACGGCAGGGTCGAGCATGAAGTCCATGAAGGTGTGGACTAACTCGTCTTTCTCCGTCGTCGCGAACGGTGCCGTGCCGTCGACGTAGGCGTAGCCCTGGTCGTTGGGGAAGCCGATCTGGTGGCGGGTCATGTCCTCACCGGAGCTGGCGGCGTAGACCTGATCGGTCGAGTACGAGACGACCATCGGGGCCTCCTCGTTGGAGTACGCGGCGTAGGCGTCGGACCACGAGCCGAGGACGCGGACGCCGTTGTCCATCAGTCGCTGCCAGTAGTCGAGATAGTTCTCCTCGCCGACCGTGTTGATGCTCCAGAGCAGGAAAAGCAGCCCCGTGGCCGTACTGTCGGGGTTCGCGAGGAGGAGCGAGTCGGCGTACTCCTCCGTAGTCAGTTCCTCGAACGTCGGCGGCGCGTCGACGACGCTCTCGTCGTAGACGAGACAGACGTAGGAGGCACCCGTCGGCAGCACGCGGTTCTGCGGGTCGAAGCGGTAGGCGTCGACGATGTTCGACGCCTGCGCGAGCTGCGAGGTGTCGAAGCCGGTGAAGAGCGCGTTGTCGTCGCCGAGCGCGTCGTCGGCGCGGACGAGGTCCTGCGGCGTCAGCCCGACGTACATATCGGCTTCGAGGTCGACGCCGCGCTGACGACGCTGGATGAAGTCGTTCAGTTCGTTCTCGCGGACGACCCACTCCAGGGTAACGTCGTGGCGCGACTCGAACTCCTCTTTGATCCACGGGCCGGCACTCGTGCTCGGCGCGTCGACGAACGCGCTGTAGGTGCCGACACGGAGCGTCTCCGGGTCGGTTCCGGACGCCGTGCCGCCGACGGTCGTCGGCGAGGTCGACGTCCCGTCGGACCCCCCGTCGGTGCCGCCGGTACAGCCAGCGAGACCGACCGTCGCCGCGCTGCCCGCCCCGGCGAGGAACCGACGCCGCGTCGTCCAGCGAGTCATGGCTCGTCCTCCACGGTCCGCGCGTCGCGGCCGAGATGTGCCTCGACGCGTTCGACCTTCTCCTCGACGGCGAGCGTCTCCTCGCGGAAATGGTCGATCTTCAGCGACGTGAGCGTCCGGCTGGCGTCGACCGCCTCGGTCGCGGCCTGCGCGGCGGCGAACACCTCGCTCAACTCGTCGGCCTCGATGGTCGTCTCCATCGGGTGTGTCTCGTAGCGCACGTCGAAGCGCTCCAGGGCATCGATTGCCTTCGCGATCTCGGCGTCGAAGTCGACGTCGGGCTCGTCCAGCGGAGCCACGGTCAACATCGCTGTGACTGTCATGAGCGGTGATTCCGAGTGGCCCGTGTTATAACCAAGTGGTACGCTCTGGTTATCGGGGCTGGCCGGACGGCCGGAGCGGAGCGAAGGTCAGAAGAGAGCGAGAACTGATTGGACAACAGCCTCGACGACGGCTTCGCCGGAAATTCTCACCGACGGGGCCTGAACTCGACTCGGACCGTCGAACGGACGTGGGGAGTGTGAACGACCGCCTCAGAGACCCGCATTCGACACAACAGACAACAAATTTTAGAAATTTTAGAAAATCTAGACATTGTAGGCATTGTGGAGAGTGTGAGAGGTGCAGCATTCGCGACAAATTCGAAAGAGAAGTGTCCAAAGAGAACCGTCGATTACTCGTCTTGGGCGTCGACCACGGCGACGGCGGCGAGGTTGACGATGTCTTTGACCTCGTCACCGCGCTGGAGGACGTGGACGGGTTTGTTCATGCCGACGAGCATCGGGCCGATGGCCTCCGCGCCGCCGAGTCGCTGGAGCAGTTTGTAGCCGATGTTGCCCGCTTCGAGGTTGGGGAAGACCAGGACGTTCGCCGGCTCGTTGAGGTCGGCGAAGTCGTAAGTGCCGGTCAGCATCTCCTCGACGAGCGCCGTGTCGGCCTGCATCTCTCCGTCGACCGGGAAGTCCACCTCGGGGTCGGCGTGGAGTGCCTTCACGGCGTTCCGCGGTTTGCGGACGCCCTCGTTGTCGACGCTGCCGAAGTCCGAGTACGAGAGCAGCGCGGCGCGGGGTTCGACGTTGAAGCTCCGGGCGAGTTCAGCGGTGTGTTTCGTCACCTCGGCGAGGACGTCCTCGTCGGGGTCGAGGTTGACCGTCGCGTCCGCGCAGAAGACGACGCGGTTCTTGAACGTCAGCATGTAGACACCGGCGGCGTAGTCGGCGTCGTCGGCCGTCTCGATGACCTGCAGCGGCGGGCGCAGGGCCGAGGGGTAGTGGTGGGTCAGCCCGGTCAGCATCGCGTCGGCGTCGCCGACCTCGACCATCACGCTCGCGAAGTAGTTCGAGTCGTTCTGGACGAGTTCGGACGCCTCCGTCCGCGTGAGCCCCTTGCGCTGGCGACGCTCGTAGAGCGCGTCGACGTAGTGGTTCCACTCGCCGTCGTGGGGGTTGGCGATGACCGGGTCGAAGTCGAGACCGAGCTCGTCGGCCTTCCGCAGGATCTCTTTCGTCCGGCCGATGAGGATGGGTTCGGCGATGCCCTCCTCGACGAGCTGGTTCGCCGCACGGATCATCTTCTCGTCCTCGCCTTCCGCGAGCGCGACGCGCTTCGGCTCGGACTTCGCCTTGTTCAGGACGACCCGCATCATCTCGCGGGACTTGCCGAGCCGCGCCTCCAACTCTTCGCGGTAGGCGTCGAGGTCGATTTCTTTCCTCGCCGCGCCGCTGTCCATCGCCGCCTTCGCGACGGCGGGCGTGACCTCGTAGAGCACGCGCTGGTCGAGCGGTTTCGGGATGACGTAGTCGGGACCGAACTGTAGCGGGTCGTCGCCGTACGCCTTGACCACAGAGTCGGGAACGTCCTGCCGGGCGAGATCCGCGAGTGCCTCGGCGGCCGCGCGTTTCATCTCCTCGTTGATCTCGGTCGCGCGCACGTCGAGCGCGCCGCGGAAGATGAAGGGGAAGCCCAGCACGTTGTTGACCTGATTCGGGTAGTCCGAGCGACCCGTCGCCATGATGACCGTGTCGTCGCGGGCTTCCTTGGCGTCCTCGTAGGTGATCTCGGGGTCGGGGTTCGCCATCGCGAAGAGGATGGGGTCGTCGTTCATCGACCGGACCATCTCCTGGCTGACGATACCGCCGACCGAGAGGCCGACGAACACGTCCGCGCCCGCGATGGCGTCTTCGAGATCGCCGTCGTCGACGCCGCGAGCGAACGGCTCGGTGAACTCGTTCAGCTCGCCCGCCTCGGCACGCGACTCCGAGAGGATGCCGTCGACGTCGCTCATCGTGATGTTCTCGCGAGGGATGCCCAGCGAGACGTAGAACCGTGCGGTCGCCGTCGCCGCCGCGCCTGCGCCCGCGAAGGTGACGTTCAGGTTCTCCAGTTCCTTGTCGGCGATGTCGACCGCGTTCAGGAGCGCGGCCCCGGAGATGATGGCCGTCCCGTGTTGGTCGTCGTGGAAGACGGGGATGTCCATCTCGTCACGGAGATCCGACTCGATCTCGAAGCATTCGGGCGCTTTGATGTCTTCGAGGTTGATGCCGCCGAACGTCGGCTCCATCGCGGCGACGGCCTGCGTGAACGCCGCCGGGTCTGCGAGGTCCAACTCGACGTCGAACACGTCGATGTCGGCGAACCGTTTGAACAGGACGCCCTTGCCCTCCATGACGGGTTTCGACGCCTGCGCGCCGATGTCGCCGAGACCGAGGACGGCCGACCCGTTCGAGACGACGCCGACGAGGTTGCCCTTCGCGGTGTACTCGTAGGCCATCGTCTCGTCCTCGGCGATGTCGAGACACGGTGCGGCGACACCGGGCGAGTACGCGAGCGAGAGGTCGCGTTGTGTGTTCGTGGGCTTCGTCGTCGATATCTCGATCTTCCCCGGCGGCTCTTCGCGGTGGTACTCCCGTGCGTCGTCTTCCAGCGTCATTGGTCGCACCGTCGTATTCGAGGTAAGTAGCCCCTTCGCTCGCCGAACCTGTTGCGACGTGCGGTCGAGGGGTGGCGTTTCGACCCCGACCCCCGATAGCTGAGACGGTGAAAACAGTGGAGACTGAAACTGCGGGAGGTGTGGTAGCTGTGAAGACCGTGAAGACTGCAGAGATTGTAGACACTGTGAAAATTGTGGAAATTGTAGAAACTGTGGAAGCTGCGAGGAGTGCAGACAGCTTTCGGAAACTGCGGAAGCTGTGAGAACTGTGCAAATTGTAGAATTTGTAGAGTGTGCAAGCAGTGCGAGCAATGCGGGCAGTTCAGGCAGTGCGAGCAATGCGGGCAGTTCAGGCAGTGCGAGCAATGCGGGCAGTTCAGGCAGTGCGAGCAATGCGGGCAGTTCAGGCAGTGTAGGCAGTGCGGGCAGTGCGAGATGTGACGGATGTGACCGCTGTGGGGGACATGTAGACAGTCCAGAGCGTACAGACGGCGTGTGCAGAAACCGGGCGGAGCGTCAGCCGTCGTGTTCCTCGAAGGCCGACCCGGCGTCGGCCGCGAGATCCTTCGCCTCGATGTGTGAGTAGTGACTGCGGACCATCTCCTCGGAGTTGTCGAGCAAGCGGGCCGCCGCCGTGAAGCCGCGCTGGCGGACCATCACCTCGCCGACGCCGCGGCGGCCGCCGTGGGGTGCGAGATAGCCGTGTCCGTCGTCGAGGTCGAGTCCGGCGGCGTCCGAGAGTCGCCGCATCGTCCGGCGCGCGCCGTCGGTGGTGATGGCCGGGGGCGCGAGACCGTGCTCGCGGAGGACAGCGAAGACCTCGGCGTGACCCGAAATTCGGTCGACGAGGTCGGCGACGGCGTCAGTGTTCCAGCCGTCGCACGCGCCGAGTCCCTCACGGATCGTCGCGTAGAGTGATGGATAGTGGAAGGTCGGAAAGACCGGCCAGTCGTCGTGCGGGTCGAGGAGACGGCGGTAGCGGTCGAGCGGGGCGACGGCCTGCGCGGGCAGCGAGCGGTCGGCCCACCGTTGGTTCTTCGAGAGCACAGTCAGGCTGTTGTCGGCGAGCGAGACGTCACGCCAGCGGACGCCGACACGGCGGTCGTCCTTCGGGTCCGCGAAGACCTCGCCGCCGCGGACGCCCGAGTAACAGAGCAGGTAGACCAGTGCCCGGTCGCGGAAGGCTTTGGCCGCCGCGAACGGCTCGTCGGCGTCGTCGAGGGCGGCGTGGGCCGCGTCGTCGACGTGGCGGGTGATCGCTGTCCGATGGTCGTCGGTCCAAGCTTGCTGGTCGCCGCTGCGACGGCCGTCGTTGTCGGGCAACGGCTCTTTCGCGAGGTTCTGCTGGGCCGGGTTGCGTTCGAGATAGCCCTCGCGGACGCACCAGCCGAGGTAGGCACTGACCTGCGCGTAGTAGGTCAGGACGGTCCCTGCCGCGAACTCGCGGGCGACGAGCGGGTCCTCGGACGCAGGGTCATGGGTCGCGAGCGCGCGAGCGAACCGCCGCATCGTCCGAGCGTCGAGGTCGGCGAACGTCGCCTCCCGTCCGAGCCAGTCGAGGAAGCTGCCGACGACGCGCTCGCAGGTCCGGCGGTAGTTGCCGCTGTCGGCTCCCTTCGCCTTCGAACGCAGGAAGTCGTCAAGCGGGTCGCCGACAGGGACGTCGCTCATTCGGCGTCGGGTGCCGTCCAGAACTCCGGCGTCGTCTCGAAATGCGTCTCGTTGGGGTCGGGGTCGGCGTGCGCGTAGAGCGCGTCGTGGGCGCGGCGGTAGACCTCTTCGTCGTCGTCGACTGGCTCGTCGTCGATGCTAGAGTCGTAGACGACTCGCCAGCCCGTGCCCTCGTCGTAGTCGAGCGCAAGGAGGCCCTGGCCGACGATGTTGAACAGCAGCTGGTAGGCCATCTGCGTCCCGTCGTAGGTGCCGCGGACGGCGACGCACTGCTCGACGTCGTCCAGCGTCTCCAGCTCGTCGGCGGTGTCGGCCTCGACCTGCCGGTCCGGCAGGACGTCGGCGAGCGTCTGACTCATCGGTCCGCTCCGAGTGTCGGCCGAAGGTGGGCGAACTGGTCCGTCGAAACCGGGGCGTGCGTCGTAGTCATCCTGTCTGTGGCCGACGGCGGCGACCCACTAAAGTCTACTCGTGATTATTGGAGTAATCAAGAGTGTTGTTTCGAGAGCTAATTCTGACGTTTGGCGGTCTGAGTCGCCCGTATTTCGGAGAAGCGCGCGTTTATAAATCACATATCGCGATAGAAAGTTCGCGCATGGGAGAAGTTGAGACGACACCCGGTTTAGCGGGGCTGTGATACGTGGATGAAGCGTGGGCAGAGCGACATGACCACGACCCTGTGAGCCCGAGTTGGTTCTCACGAAAGCTCGGAAGTCACATTGAATTTGCGAGCGATCGGCGACGGCTTGATGGGGAACTTGCTCGCGTTTTCGTTGGGTTCGATATCGATTCTTCTCAGGGTCGTGATACTGAATAAGGGGTGGAAGAGAAGGGAGTGAAATCGGGTATCGACACACCGTGAAACAGGGAGTGTTCCACCCATTTTTGCGGTTCGCTTCCAACCACAAAATCGCAAGACTGCGTGGTGTTCCACCTATTCGGAATTTGGGTGGAACATTAACCATCTCGAGAAAATGGGTGGAACACCGCAACGTCATGCGTTTTTCAACTGAAAACCGGGGGTGTTCCACCCAAAAACCAACTAGTATAGAGGGGGGTGAGGCCGTTGGAAGTGAGCGAAGCGAACGCGAGGGGATTTTTTCTGGCGCCAAAAGGGGCGCGGCTCCCAAAGGAGACACCCAATGACTGACGAACCTACCGAGATTCAGACATAGGAATCGATACCCGAAGAATTAGTCGAACGACCCCAGTGGTCTGCTGGCGACGGTCGGAATCGACGCGGGAAGATCGAGTGTTACGACAAAGCTCGGGTCTTCACCGTGACCGGCGGCCGGGTGGCGGACACGCCACGAGACGTTTCACACCGACAAGACGCGCTGGAAGCGATTCACCGGGACTACGTCGCCGAAACGACACAGACAGAAGCAACAGACAGCACTATGGCTGTAACGGCAAGTGAGGGTTTCTCATCACCGCCGTCGACGATGGAATTCCGGTGGCTTGTGAGTGTCCAGCGGACGCAAAGTACTCGTCGGCGTGTAAGCACCGTGTCGCAGTTGCGATTCGGACTCAATTCCTCGATGCCGCTGCAACGCAGGTGGTCGCCGACGGCGGAACCGTCGTGAGCGACGACACTGGGGAGTCAGACGAGTGCGACTGTGCAGACCTTGGCGACGGGTTCCCCTGCTAAGAGTGCTATCGAACGTGGAAACGAACACTGCCGGCTCCGCTTTAGATTGTGAACGATGCATTTGCTGACGAGTTCGCGGAACTGCTTCCACCAGAGGCGTAACCGAACGAATGCACCGAAGTTCTGTTTGATCGCCGCGTTGACTGTCTCGTTTATGTTCCGTCGATGGTTGAGATGCGATTAGAGCGCAACTACTGGCAATCTGGGTAGTCGAAGAGTCTTTTTCTTCGGATGTCAGTTGAGACAGGTTTCGGTAGAGCCAATATTGATCCACCGTGCTTGACCAGTCCAGGGACGAACGTGTCACCGCCAACGGTGAAGGAAGACAAGTCACTCTGTTAATCAAAAATGTCTCGGTGAGTAAATTGTTGTCACTTTACACATTTGGGGAACGGTTGTCAGGTGTCTGATGAAGCTACGTAACGTACTTGCATCCCCCGATGACGAATCCCCCGATGACGAATCCCCCGATGACGAATCCCCCGATGACGAATCCCCCGATGACGAACTCAGCTTTGCGATCGAAGACCGGCGACGGCCGTCCCCGGACCAGGCGCAGTCCGATACGGAACCCGACGGGCGTGCCACCGTCGGAGACTTCTCACTCGACACGACGTTCGAGATACTGATGAACAGGCGTCGGCGCGACACGCTGGAGTACCTGCTCGCTCACGGTGGGCAGTCCACGCTGAGCGACCTCGCCGAGCACATCGCCGCCCTGGAGAACGGCATCGATGTGGACCACCTCTCCTCGAGCCAGCGCAAGCGGGTCTACATCGGGCTCTACCAGTGTCACCTCCCCCGGATGGATCGGGCCGACGTCGTCGACTTCGACAAGAACCGCGGAACGGTCGTCCTCCGCGACGAGGCCGAACAGCTCGTCGAGTACCTCGACCACGGGCGGGTCCACGGCGACGACTCGGCAACCGACGCGGAGCTGGTGCGCGGGACGGCCGTCTCGGCCGCCATCGCCGCCGTGGTGGGCTCCGTCGGTCTGCGGCTGTTCGCCCTGGTTGGCGGTCTCTCCGTGGAGAGTGTCACGGCACTCGTCATCGGGGCCACGCTCGTCGTCGCGGTGGTCGGCGCCCGCGCGACGATTCTCGGCCGAATCCCGTGAGCGGGGAGGTGCGGGGACCGTGACGGAACGCGGTTCTCATCGGCCGAAAACCAAGTCAGCGATATCGGACACTCCCCGTCACTCGTGCCGGAATCCGAAAAGGTCGGCCACGTTGTGCTGTGCCTCTCCTACTGGCACCGATTCCTCCATATGCGCGAATACATGGACCATACCTGCGGCCGAGAACGTGGCGCGGCTGCGCTCAAATAAACGTCTCTCACATTGCTGCGTCTGCCGAATTCGCGATTACACTCCGGAGGCCCTTCAGGGCATTGTGTTTGCGGGTGTACCCCTCGCCACTGCTCGCAATGATGTTCCCGTTTCGATGACGGAGTCGCCAGCGCCATTCCGCATCTCGAGCCCGGTAGACTTCGAATCGAGCCAGTGATTGTGCTCCATCAGTGGCTCCCAAATACGCGACCTCCTCGTCCTCACCCTCGGGAGTAACGTCGAGGGACGAAACAGGAGGTGCTTCACTCGATACCGTCCACTCCAGTTCCAGTTCCAGACTCATCTCGTCGTCTTCGGTTTCGAGTTCGATTTCCAGCGTGAGTTCGTCTGGCGTATCGACAGTCACGGCATCCGGGCTATCGCCTAACCGAACGGCTCCTGTGCGAATTCCTTCCGCCACACCGCTTAGTATGGATGCAATCTCCTCCCGGCCGGCGGACAGTTTCTCGTCGTAGTCGTCTCGGGACACAGTACAGTCAAATACGGCTGACGACAGAATAGTAGCCCCGAATTTCCGAACAAGAGTGTGTCCTGATTAATCGGGTGAATCACTACCACCCTATGGAGTCACCCGATTACTCAAAAACAAGATGAGGGTGAATCTGTCACGGGTTAAAATGCTCAGGAGACGTAGGTGGGGTATGTTAGAATCACACGGAGTTCTGGATAGTGCTGTCTCAATCCAAGCGGTGCCGTTGCAGTTCGGGGGTGGTTTCATTGAGCTTGCAGTCCTCTTCTTGATACTCGCGGTCGTCGCAGCAGTGCTCGGTGCTCGGGGGGTCGCTGGACTCAGTATGGATATCGCAAAGTGGCTCGTCATCATCTTCGTCGTCCTCGCTATCGTCACGTTCATTCTGTAGACTCAGAATGATACCTATCGAGTCAGTCCGAGGTAGCGGTCGATGGTAGATGTCATGGGGAACCTCGCATTCGGATTGCTGTTCGCGCTCCCGGCGTGGTTCGTCTGGAACGACAGGGCCAGCGTCGTGTTCGTCGCCTTCGCGGCAGTCGCCGCGCTCTTCCTCGACATCAACCTGGAGCCATGCTCAGGGTAGTGCCTGCTCTCCCGATTGTTCATGAACACCGAATAGCGTCGGTGATCGTCGTGCTCGGAGTTCTCTTGCCGGCGGTAGTACCTCCAACAAATAGGTGGTGTGACGAATTGGGGCCCCTGTTTCGAAACGAATACGAGTTTTTCCTTCCGGGTAGAAGTGACAGGCTCTGTAGATTTCATTTGACCCCATCTCGCCTAGCGGTGCCAACACGTGCATCCATGCCCTATCCAAGAGTTGTTTTGATAAATTGGGTGAAAAACTACGGATTCTTTCGTCGTCCAGTACGAATCAGAACCGTGGAGTACGAACTCGGGGCGGACGAATCGGTCAGTATGGCTGTTGTACGAGCGGTGAGCGCGCTCATTGGTTGTGAACCATGCTCGCTTCAACCGCTGGGGAACGTCGTTGATCCGGATGCGTTAGATGCGTTGTTCGACAGGCAGTACGACGGAACACCTCGGACAGGTGGACGTCTCTCTTTTGTGTATAACGGTTGTCACATCACGATTAACAACGGTGAGTATCTCACTCTTCAGATGCTCGAAGACTGTTCCTACGACGAACGTGATCGAGAACCCACCGAGAGTTACGTCTGCTAACGAACGAGTCAGTAGTCTGCACGTCGTGAGATCATTGCATGGGGTCACGAGCGGTCAACAACCCCTGAGCCATGAGTCGGCGAGCGATTACGACGAGACCGTTTCCGAACCCTTCGCCGAAGACTGCTCGTTCCTCTTTGCTGCCGGGCATGATCGAACTCACGAGGATCGTCGAGCGGTCGACCAGAAGGAGCCGGCCGATCGCCGTCTCGTCTTCAGTAATATCCTCGCCGTGTAGCCACTCTAGGCCAGAGATGAACGTCGTCGCGTCCGGCACGGACGTCTGAATCTGGTCTTGAAGCGACTCTGTCAACGCGCCGATGAGAAGGTCGACGTCGGCAACGGCGTCGTTGAGCCTGGCAACGAGTTCCTCGGTCAGCAGAGACTCGTCGCCCAGTACCAGCACGATTTCATCGGACGCTTTCTCGATGAGTTGGTCCGTCCGATTTTCGATTGCGTCGCGCCCGGACATCGCCCACACCTGCTGGGGGTGTGTCTCGCCGTCTCCGTCGATGATTTCGACCGTGTCCAGCGCGTCGTGGAGTCGCTCGACGCGGTCTTCGTACTGGTCGCGCAGGGTCTCGGTCGCCTCGTCGAGCGGGACCGCCCGGAACTGCTGCGGGCTCGAATGCTGGATCTCGACCAGGCCTTGCGCCTCCAGCATTCGAATCGCATCGTACACCCGTGTTCGGGGGACCTCCGTCATCTCGCTCAATTGCTTTGCTGTTCCCGTGTGGCGACGGGACAAGCCGACGAAACACCGCGCTTCGTATTCTTTCAAGCCAAGTTGCTGGAGGACTTCGATTGCCTCCTCCAAATTGTCAGTAGTAGTCATGTGTCCCAACCTCACGGGGTGTCCCCCAGTGATTCTCTAATTAGTTTGCTCCCGACACGGATAGGCATTGTCACTCAGTCCGTGACAATGAATTTCGGAAGAACCGCGTCTAGGGCGTTTCTGTCGCCGCTTTGCGTCGACAGGCGAGTTTCGCAATTTTGTTGTGAGGATTAGAGTTACACTATCGTGAAGCAGAGTACACCACTGAGAAGACCAGAAAGCGAGCGTTTAGAAAGTCACTCGTTTAATCACAAAAGAGATTTACCGGGTGGAGGACAACTCTGACACCGACACGCCGTTCAGTTCTGCGTCATACCCCCACCATGCTACTTCATATCAACCCGGCTCGTGCCCGGTGGCTGGACTCACACTGACCTGTACTCCCCCTAAACGATGAGCAACAATCCAGACGAAGACCCACAGTCCGTCGCAATCAAGCAGCTCGAACAGTTCGGGTTGAGTACCTACGCCGCACGGACGTTCGTCGCACTTGCGAGTCTCGGCACGGGGACGGCCAAGGACGTCAGCCAAGTCTCGCAGGTCCCGCGCACTCGCGTCTACGATGCAGTCGACGAGTTGCGTGAGCGGGGACTCGTCGACGTCCTCCAGTCGTCGCCCAAGCAGTTCTGGGCGATCTCCACCGAGACCGCGAGTCGGACGTTCGAACACGAACGGCAGCACCGCATGGAACTCCTCCAAACAGCACTGAGTGAACTCGAACCCATCGAACAACGAGCCGAACAGCGCGGCGTCTGGACGGTAGACGGGCAGACGCCAGTCACGGAACGAGTCTTGGATTTCTTCGCGAGTGCGGAAGAGGAGATCGTCTACATGACCGTCGAGGACCATCTCACCGAGGACCTGATCGAGGGGTTAGGCGAGGCCGCAAGGCGGGGCGTTTCGATCAAGCTCGCCGGGGTGTCGACGGAGGTTCAAGAACGCATTCAGGACGAGATTCCCGGCGTGACGATGTTCGAGTCGCTGTGGGTCTGGTCGGACACGTCGGCGGGACGGCTCATGATGGTCGACGGTCGGAAGACTCTCGTGAGTGTGCTCGTCAACGGTGCGGACGCGAGTCCGTCCGATCCGCGGTCGGAGACCGCCATCTGGGGCGAGGGTGAAACGAACAGTCTGGTTGTCGTGTTGAAGGCAATCTTCACCTGGCGACTCCGGACAGACGAGTCGGGGTGAGAACAACTGTCGACGGGCCGTTCTGGAGCGACTCACCGGTGACGAACGTCGCTGAGCGCACAGCCGACAGGAGGTTGCGTGTATCACTGAGAGCAGTCGGGGTGAGGCTACAGAACGAACGTCAGTAGCATCGACAGCCGCTCAGAACGAAACGTCGGCTTCGTCTGTGGGCGCTACCGCCGCTGCGGAGGGGTTCGGGCCACGGTCATCGTAGAATTTGCGCCCGATATACTCGTCGCTCAGGTTACCGATGATGGTCGTGTACAACTCATCGGCCGAGTCGTACGTCTCCTGACCGACGTGACCGAGTATCGTCGAAATCGTCTCAGTTTCCTGTGCGTCCGGTGCCTCGAGTTCGGTGTCTCCAATCTGCTTGATGACCGAGCCGTGATCGATCGGAAAGCTGAATTCGTCTTCGAGGGATTCGAGTGCGGTATGTATCTTCATCGGATGTCTACACCATCGTTCCCCAGCTACCTAACGTGACACCAATTTCCAAACGAGACGTGTTGTGAATAACTGAGTGACTGTCCGTGCCACCGCGTTGGCGGTGACACGCTCGCCCCTTGACTGCGCAAGCACCATTCGTCATTAGCTAACTCTCAGCAGTCGGTTAAGTGACGAAGGTCGCCATCATCTCCGGAAGACTCGTCGTCTCCAGGAGGGAGCCATCGGCGTCAGGGATTCGGTATCGACACTCCGCCTGAGAGTGAGTCAAGCACCGATTCCACCTGTTCGTCGGGATGGTACCGGACGGCTCCGCTTCTGTGTTCGAATTCGACGACGCCGTGCTCTGCCAACTTCGGCAGGTGAATGTGATGTAGTTGGATGGCGAACGCATCCCGGTCCTGCAATGGGACGTTTTTGGAGTCAAAATCACTACTGTGGAACTGTTCGACGAGTTCGTCAACCGTCGTGGTCCCGGTAGCCTCGTGGCGCAAGTGGTGGATGATCCAGCGTCGGTGACGATCGGCGACGAGCCGGAGACATGCGTCGAGACTGTGGGTCGTCATACTGCGTTACTCTCGACCGAGAGTATCAACTGTAGAGATTTTCACAGTTGAGAGGATTTTGATTATGTGAGTGACGTCCGCAGCCTGTACATCCCTGCGTCACTGGTCAATTGGTTGCTGTACTCTCTCACTACGTCACCCGGTTAATCAGAACTCATCGGATTGGTAAAATGTTGTCACTTGATGCAGTCGAAGCGCGTTAGTCTCAGTGTCCCCTCACCGGGGAGAGATCACACATGGTACGAGATCCGTTCCGATCACGTCGAGAAACGCGGCGTCGAACACGAGAAGCGGTCGACTCCGAGAAGGCGAAAACCGTCCTTTCGGAAGCCGCTGATGAAGATGTCGTGCCAGATGAGACTGCAGCGGTGCTACGAGAGGAAGCAGCCGAGGAAACAGCCGGAATCGCCGAATCGGCGTCTCGTCATGCCCGCTGTCGCGGTCGAAAAACCATCACGTCCGAGGACGTTGCGCAGGCGAACGAACGAACGACATCAGGACCGCGAAGAACGTGGACGGCACCGATAACGCTCGACCACAGAGACGTCCCTGCCAGGCCCTCCCAAGCAACTGAACGATGACAGAATGTAACAACTGCGGTGTGTTTGTAACGCCACGATTTGCCCGCGTCTTCGGGGACAACGAAGACGACATCTACGGTTGCCGCAGCTGTCTGTCATTCGGAGCACTGGTCGAGGGAGGTGCGTCACGGGATGCTTTGTGACGCGGACGATTGCGTCCGCTCCCGATCGATGTCTGACGTGCGGTACGGCAACCACCAACAGATAATGACCACGAAACCCAACTCCGGTTCAGAGACAACACTCTACGTATGCCGTGATTGTGGAGACGGCATCGAAGACCCAACCGACACGAACACCTGTCCTCACTGCGGCGGAACGCTCGTAAACAGTACTGTCCCGCACGATTAGCGGTGCAATCCGACGGAACCCCTCCACACTCCTAGTCGACACCGTGAAAAAAACCCGCTCGGTGGGGATCTTCTGCGGAACCTAGACGGCGACTCAACGAATCGAAGATGGGTTCGTTAGCTCGGTTCCCGAATGTTGGTCGGTGCGTACAATCACGTTCCCCAAGACGTCGAGACGATCGGTGGACTGGTCTTCAGTCGCCTCGGCAAAGTTCCCACGAGGAGGTGTTCATCCACTCATCAAGCATCCTGAATTCTCGTCGCTCCATAAGGCATGGAACGCTCGACTAGACGCTACTCTCTAGAGCCAGCGTTGTCTGAATGAGACGGTGACCTCTCGGCTCAAACACAGGCATATCCCTTTCATCCGCTCACGACACTGGTCGAAGCAGTTCCGCGAACTCGTCAGCAGGTGTGTCGTTCACAATCTGGAGCGAAGCTCGCTATTTCACACGAGCGGAGCGACTGTCCGTGATTCCGAGAGGGACAGCTTACTGAATACAGAGGATTCATCGCTCAATCCCAACTGAGAACGTCATAATTGGCACCGACACATTCCGGACGGCTCTTTACCTCACTGTTTTTCAAACGACCAATCCGCTCTGCCCCACAATCGGCACAGGAAAGGGTATTCTGGATTGAGATTACCAGTACCCACGCATACTGTTGCTAGTCGTCTACAGCTTCTGAAAACGTGCTGGTATGAGGGGCTTGAGCTTGATACTGCCACAGCTACTTGCGGTGACTTCGTACCCCTGATACTCGAACGTGAGGTGTAAATCACCGATAGCGGCTCTACGAGGGGTGACGAGTGAATCGAGAGCGTCTGTGTCCACGGTTGCGTACAGTGGTTCCATGTCGAGCGGATCCGTATCTGAGGCTGCTGCGACGGCACTTATGACAGCATCACTCGCGACTTCATCGGTAGTGCTGAACTGAGCCTGGTAGAGATCTTCCTCCGCGTGGTATTCTATCGACTCAAATTCACAGAGACTCCGCGAGGGAGCGAGTGTTCGGTATGGGTGCGGGGACATTTTCTTCTTGTTGGAGGGCGGAGAGTCTTTGTCGGTCATCACCCGCTATACTCCACCAATCCGGGTTACGTTGGCCATTTCATACACAACAGAGTATTTAAGCGGCACGCGAGGACGGACTTACGAGCGCGACTCGGTGAGTGCTTGTTCGATGAGTCGGCGATTCCCTCGTCGCAGGCGAGCACCGAGGGCTTGCTGTGAAACATCGAGTTCATCAGCCATCTCTGCCAGCGTCGTGTCTCGCGGTGAATTGAAGTACCCGCGGTCATACGCCAGCGTCAGGGCTTCACGTTGGCCATCAGTCAGATTCTGCTTCGCATCCAACGGGCGGAGTGCGTGGATTTCCGTCAAGGTGACCAGGACACCGTGGTCGTGACAGTAGTCTCGAAACGACGCGATGGCCTCTCGGCTTTCGCCGCGAAGTTCGAACGTCCACTCTTCTGCTGTCCCGGTCGCTGATAAGAGGACGATTTCAGGCACGATCAGGGCGTCGAGTACGCTGTCGTACCCCGAGGTCCACTCACACCGCAACAGGTACTCCGATTCGACGTGATCGATAGCGCGGATGTCTCGGACGCCCGGGTGCTCAGAGAACTGATCGACGATCGAATCGGACTCCGTACCGCGGACCCAGAAGTAGGGCACCACGCCGTTTTTAACCGGAATAACCCGTTCGAGTTGCACGACCACGTCTGGTAACTTAGTGAAGACAGTACCTAAAGGGAACTCGTTAGATGGGAGTGTGAATTCGGCAACGGTAGCCATGCAACCAGATAGGTGCTGCGTCGATAAGAGTGCGTTCTCCAATTGAGGTTGCTCGTCGTAGCAGCTCAGCACCGGTGAGTTCCGAACCAGTGCATCTTCGATGCGTTTCTGGAATCCAAAAGCGCGCTGTATTCAGCAGAGTCGGCGAAACCTATCACCTGCTGAGGGTTTCAACAAGGCCGAACTAGTGACTATCAAGCTGTAGTGATAGACCCCTCCTGGTACTTTACTTCATTCGAATCCTCCGTGAATCGCACATAACGGCTCTACCAGGGCACAGATGAGGCTGTGTCACTACCAGTTCTTTTCCGCTTTGTTGAAGTGCTTAGATCCGACTCGTTCGGGCCGACGCAGCACCGTTTGTGGGTGAGTCACTAGCGACCGTTCGTCGCGATTCTGAGCGCGGGTGGAGCGTAGTCGGGGTGGTTCGTGACGGAACAGTCTCCACAGACGAACACACCATAATTGAGCCGGGGGATGAGGTGTTCGTCGCCAGCAGCGACGAGGGGAGACAGCGGTTCGAGCGAACCGTGCATACTTGAGAATCGAACCAAATCGACTGACGCTCTGCTCTGCTCTGCTCTGCTCTCGATATGTCGGTTGTTTCTTAGTGTTGTGTTTGCTGCCCGAGGGTGACGGATACTGGTGGAGACTGGTTACTGAACTCAGGAGACACCTACAGTAGCACGCTAAAGAGGAGATAGGAGCCGACGACCGAGAGCGAGGGTGCCAGGATCCAGAGGATGACGATTCGGCGTGTGGCGGCCGGGTCGAATAAGCTCTCTGCGCTGAGCTCGTCGATGTGTTCCTCCCCGATCGGGGGAACCGGTCTGTCTCCGTCCCGTCGCCCCGTCCGCTCGCCAGCCGTACTGCTCGCCAGCTCGCCGATGGTCGGGCTCGTCGGTCTGTCATCCGACCCCGTAGACGCCGCGAGCGCACCCGTGGTAAGGCCCGCAGCCAACTCACGCTCGGTACGTCGGGTGGCGATCTCCGCGAGCGTGGCGGCGCGACTCGCTCGTCCCCAACCGAGTCCGATGATACAGCAGGTCGTACTCACCGCGAGACTCGCCGGGATTCCGAGATACGAGAGGACGGTAATGATGGTCGCTCCGATGCTCGAGACGACGAGTGCGGCCAGGATGGGCAGGTCGGTGATCCCATCACTGACCGTCGCGAGCGTCCGCCGGGCGATGGTGAACCCACCGAGGCCGATGGCGGCGACGGCGAGCACGATGCCTTGCTCGATGGTAATCGACCCGTTGCCGACGAGCGGCGCGACCGCATTCGCGGCGTTCGATGCCCCTGCACTGAACCCCATGTAACACGCGATTGCAATGACCAGAAACGAGCCGACGAGGTCCCGGGGGGCTGCGTTCGTATTGAGGCTGAGCCGCGGAACGTTGCCCGAGCGATCGAGCTGGACGAGGTGCCGCTCGAAGCGCGTGAACGACAGATGGGCCTCTAACTGGGGGTACAGATATCGGCCGACGATGGCACCAGTCACGAATCCGAGGAGTGGCGCAACGATCCACGCGGAGACGATCGTGAACATCAAGGCCTCGTTGAGCGAGTCCGTTGCCAGACCGAGCCCGACGATTGCACCCACGGCAGTCATCGACGTCGAGGCGGGAACCCCGTAGAGATTCGAGAGCAAGAGTGCCAGACCGGTGAAGAACAGAACACCGACAGTCGCTATTGGCGAGAACTGCACCGCCGGAACGATGCCGTCGCTCATGGTGGCGATGACGTTCCGACCGACCGTCCACGCACCCAGAAACGCGAAGAGCGTGAACAGGGTTGCGGCAGTGGCCTTTCTGACGAGGCGGCTCCCGACGGCCGGTCCGAACGCGACACCGGTCGACGACCCGCCGATGTTAAACCCGACAAAGGCAGCCACGAGCAGTCCCACGACAACGAGTGTAGATACCATATTCAAGCGGTCCTTGTTCCAATAGTTCGGCCCGGAGACGTAATGTTGTGTCCCTCCTAGATGGTCGATGGACGTCGATGTATTCGACCCGGTTCGTAACTCCCTATGAACGGATTCCGGAGTGCATTCTCATGTCCCTGATCACCGATCAAACCGGCGATAGAGCACTGTGGTATAATCGCGGCCCATGATTCGTCGTGTGTCGTCTGCTCGGTCTCTAGCACCCAGTCTGCCGGAACGTTCGCTTCAGAAGTCACGCTCCGTCACCGGCGTGGTCGGCACCCTCGGAGTTTGTGGTCCCGTCTTTGACCGCCTTGGCCTGCTGTTCCAACTCTTCGACGTCCATCTCGGCGGCCTTGTCGATCTCGCCGAGGATCTCCTTGATGTCGTCGAGTCCGATGAGTTCGCGAGTCTCAGCGTCGAATCCCTGGCTATCTAGCCGGTGCCCATTGGTCGCCACGTCGCTTCCTGTGAGGTGTTTGCCGTAGCGACCCACCAGCGAGGTGAGTTCCTGAGGAAGGACGAACGTCGTCGACTCCCCCCGACCGATCGCTTCGAGCGTGTCCATTCCTTTGTCGATGATCGCGCGCTCGCCCATCGATTCGGCAGACTTTGCCCGCAGCACCGTCGAGATCGCATCGCCCTGTGCCTCGAGGATCTGGCTCTGTTTTTCACCTTGCGCTCGAATGATGTTCGACTGCTTGTCCCCTTCGGCGTTCTCGACTGCACTCCGGCGTTCGCCCTGCGCTTCGAGGATCGTGGCTCGGCGTCTCCGTTCCGCGCCGGTTTGCTGTTCCATCGCCTGTTGAACCTCTTGACTGGGGTTGACCTCTCGGACCTCGACTGACTCGACGCGGATTCCCCATTCGTCGGTCGGTTCGTCGAGCTCCTTACGAATGCGAGCGTTGATCTCCTGACGCTTGTTCAGCGTGTCGTCCAGTTCCATGTCGCCAATGACTGCCCGGAGCGTGGTCTGGGCGAGGTTCGAGACCGCCGTCTTGTAGTCTTCGACCTCCAGGAACGCCTTCTTCGCGTCCATCACACGGAGATAGACGACGGCATCCGCTGTCACGGGAGAGTTGTCGCGGGTGATCGCCTCCTGGCGCGGCACGTCCATGGTCTGCGTACGCATATCGAACGTGTACGTGCGCGAGACGAACGGGGGGATGAAGTTGATGCCCGGCTCGAGCAAGCCGCGATATTCGCCGAACACGGTGAGCGCCTGTTTATCGTACGCGTCGACGAACCGCACCATCTGCCAGACCGTGACGATTGCCAGCACCAGTACCAGCAGGCCGACTATCGCGAATCCGAGAGTGGAAACCTGCAGCGGGACCAGGTCATACATGTGTTCTCCATTGACTCTGTGACTGTGTCAAATCCCCATATTTTCACACGCAGCCGAGTTATCATTATGTGGGTGACACGACCGACAACACCCATACTGGTCCACTCGAATCACGAACGGATGAAGGGCACGCGACCTGTAGTCTACAAGCGGAGTGAACTACGGAGCGTTCTCCTCGAACGTCGGATACCACTGAGACGGCCTTGTTGAACTCCTCAGAAGATGACACAATCCGCTTGGTGAGTATCGAGGCCGGATCTCTCATCTCGTCGCTCGCTCCCGCTGGATACTGTTAGAAACCAGCTACTGAATACAGAGCGCGTATCAGCCACCGGATTCGTTTTTGCCGGAAGCTGAATCGAGTTGAAACAGATTGCGGCAGGCAAGTGTGTATTCGTCCGCGGGGGACTCCGAGGCACGTCTGTCTAACGGCCTTACTCGCTGATCACTCATCGGGCGACGATTACCGGAATGGGCGACTGGCGGACCACCTTCTGGGCGACGTTCCCGACGATCAGTCGATCGACTAACGAACCGCTGTGGCTACCGAGTACGATTGCATCGAAGTCGTCGGCTCTGTTCAAAATCTCCCGGGCCGGGTGACCCATCTGAACTTCGGTAGTAATGTCGACATCGTACTCGGCGGCGAGTTCCCGAGCGTCCTCGAATACTGCCTTCGAGTGCTCTTCGGCGGCCGCTTCCGGGTCCTCCTCGAGAGCGAGTGCCGTGGCTGCTCCCCCCATCAGTGACGGGCCACCCTCGACATGCAAGACCGTGATCTCCGCCTCGGGATGGTTCTCGAGAGCGTACTCGAGCGCTTGCTGGGCCATCTCCGAGTCATCCATCGGGACGAGAATCCGAGAAATCATACTCAAGACTACGGTCAGGAGGTTCATAAATGGATGCTCGCTCGTCTCAAGAGACACATCGGACTGGCACCAGTTGCTGGACTCATCCTCTGTATCTCTCACGGTGTTCTTGACAGATGCCGAGTGAGTCGGTCAGCGCGTACTGTATAGAGGCGCGAGTCTCCCGCGGAAGGCGCAAATGACAAGAGAGACATTTTCCACCATCGGGATCACTTGCCACCCCGCCCGTCCGATTGTGGGAGAGTACGTGTGGTTGTCCTCCCAAATTTCGGGTGTACATAGCTTCCGGAACGTCCGTGAAACAACGTTCTTTCTCGAAAATAATCGGGAGTTCAATCGAGCCGATCGACAACGCAGATTTCGCTGACGAAAAGTACTGCCGAGAATCTCATCATCGGGACTGTTCGTCACACCGGTTACGTCACTTATTAGCTTCCCAGACGTAGCTAGCAGTGTGGCTCGCAAAATCAAGTTCAGCGACGTTTCGACCCTGCTTAATGAAATTGAGTATCCCATCAGACGGACGACAGCAGCCGAAGAACTCTCCGATGTTCGGTTGATATTGGCCGACGGTGAGACAAATCTAGGCAAGTTGGTTTCTAAGACCTCCCGTGACTCGTTCGAATCGGCTGCCGATATTACGTCCGAACTCCACAACGTGCTTCCACGGGAGGCGGTCGGGGACCCATATCAATCTGAAGGGGATGCGTAACGACTCAGATTCCGAGATCGTAGAACGACAGATCTGCCCAAGTCCAGCGACTAACGGCCCTTTTGCATCTATCTCGCGACGGTCCAAGGAAAGATATCACATCAGACAGCGGAAAATCAACGAGTCAAGTACTTACGACCGTTGTGCTGAACCCTTCCTCGATATGCAGCAGGCCACAGCTATCCACATCGAGGGAATTCAACAGAGCAGTATGGACGTCTCTTCTGTGTAGGAGTGCAGACACTGTGTCGTCCTGTGAGTACGGACGACAGAGTAAACCGTCTCCCTAGCATATATCACACGGTAGCCGTACGGCCGGGTCGGTGACAGCGTTCGTCGATGCAGTCAGTGTCAGCCAGACCGATGTGAATCACCCGATTGAACGGACGTCAGGTCGACCCGCCTTCAGTTCGCTGTGTCCGGTACGCAAGACCATTAATCATGACTAAACACACAATGAGAACGATAGAAACGCGAACCATCGACGGCATCGAAGCACTGGTCAACGTAGATTCGGGAGAAATTTTCATTGATCTCCCCGCGTCGAATCCACGGTATCTCCGTGTCCAGGAGGGCGATCGCATTCAAGAAGGCGACGTCGGTACTCAGTCAACTGCTGAGATGGCT
Source organism: Halogranum gelatinilyticum (assembly GCF_900103715.1). Classification (NCBI taxonomy): domain Archaea; kingdom Methanobacteriati; phylum Methanobacteriota; class Halobacteria; order Halobacteriales; family Haloferacaceae; genus Halogranum; species Halogranum gelatinilyticum. The sequence continues at coordinate 96,258 of NZ_FNHL01000007.1, forward strand.
GGGCCGCTACTTACGCACTGGGTCATCGAATCGATCACCGAAGAGACCGTACTAGGGAGGGATACCGAGACCAACGAGACACGAGAATGGGATCGCGAACAGCTGATTCAGCGCCTTGGAACCGGTGAATTCAGCGCAGAGCTTGCAACGTTCGACCGGGTAAGCGTCACCGAACTCGAAGAGTGGCGCGGGAGGAACACTTCCAAAGGTTCTGAAGAGGTAAAGCCGTATGTGCTCGTCATTGCGTACGGCAACAATGGGGAGAAGTTCACACAACTGTACGCGGCAACCGAAGCCGGTGACTGGGATTCTCTAGAAGTAGTACAGCAGGATTCACACGTCCAGGCGTTCAGCGACGAGCTACGGACACACTTCGACGACGCCGTCCACGAGGCACTCGAGGTCGAACAACGGTATCACTAGATTCGCCACTGGTGTACTCAGTTTCTCACAGACTACCTACCAACCGACGCACACTAGTTGTCTTTCGATCAACTCCTTCCACCCCCTCTGAGGAGGAATAGAGTCCGTTACCCGCCGAGCCACCGCCCGTAGAGGTGTTCTTGAGCCTCAGCGTCGGATTGCTTCTTCGATTGGCCGTACGTCTTCCCCGTGAGCAGCTGGCGTTCAGTTGCGTTCGCGACGAGACGGAGGGCGTGGGTAGCACCGTAGCCTTCTCCGTCGGCTGTGAAGTAGCCGCGGTCGGTGACCAGTCGAATCCGTGCCAGCACCAGGGGCACTCCGCGTACGGGCGGCCTCAGATGTCGCTCTGCCGGAGGACGCGGCGGCCGGACTGCTCCAGTCGGTCGAGATGGTTCTGGGCGGTCGGGTTGTGGACCAGCCCGTTGCGCTTGACGACGGTGCCGTCGACGATGACGGTGTCGACGTTGGCGATACCGGCCTGGAAGACGACCGTCTCGACGGGCTTGTGGACCGGTGCGGTGTTCAGGTCGTCGCCGTCGATGATGGTCAGGTCGGCGCGCTTACCGGGCGTGATCGAACCGATCTCGTCTTCGAGTCCGAGCGCGCGCGCGCCGTCGATGGTCGCTATCTCCAGGGCGCGGTGGGCGGTCGGCGTGACGTCCTGAATCTGCTCGCCGCGTTCGACGGCGGGCTGGTTGTTCAAGCCGCGCTGGACCTGCACCGCCATCCGGAGCTGGGTGAACAGGTCGTCGCTGACGTTCGAGACGATGTCGACGCCGACAGAGGGAATCGCACCGTTGTCGATGGCCTCGCCGACCACGGGCATCCCCATCCCCATCTGGAGTTCGACCTCGGGCGTCGTCGAGATGGAGCCGCCGGACTCGCCGATGAGCGCGAACTCTTCCTCGGTGAGCCGGTTGGCGTGGACGTAGTTCAGGTCGTCGCCGAGCAGACCGAGCTCGTCGAGCTTCGAGACGCCGCCCGAGCCGAGCGAGCCGATGTGCATCGACGCCGGAATCCCGAGTTCGCGGGCGAGTTCGATGTCCTGGCGGACGACCTCGTCAGTGGAGTAGTCGGGACCGCGGATCCCCATCGCGAGCGTCAGCAGGCCGTCGTCGGAGGGGAACCGCTCCTCGTGGAGCCGACGGATGTCGTCAGGGTGGGTGACCGAGCTGTTCTCCCACCACTTCGCGCTGTCGTCGCCCGGCGGGCCGTGGGTGAACAGCGCGCGGATGCCGGCGTCTTCGAGCCCGTCGATGGCGCGGTCGGTGTGTTGCGAGGAGTTGGCGATGTGGAACCAGTCGAGGACCGTCGTCGTCCCGGCGTTGAGCTGTTGGACCGCGCCGAAGAGATTGCCGAGGTAGGCGTCGACCGGCCGGTAGTTGCTGCTGATCTCCCCGAGCATCTTGTCGAGATATTCGAGGAAGGTCCAGTCGCCCGCGACCCCGCGGACGCCCGACTCCCAGGTGTGGAGATGGGTGTTGACGAAGCCGGGGACGACGATGGACCCCTCCGCGTCGACGACGTCGGCACCGTTCGCGTCGAGATCGTCGCCGATGAGCCTGATCTCGCCGTCTTCGACGTAGATGTCCGTGTCGTACAGGATGCCGTAGTCGGGGTCGACCGTGACGACCGTCCCGCCGCGGATGAGTAGCCGCCCGCCGTCGTCGGGAGCGTTGCCGTTGCCATTGCCGTTGCCGCGCCCGTTGGAACTCTGCGCGCTCGCGACAGAGGAGAACGACACCGCAGACAGCGCCGCCCCACCGAACTTCAGATAGTCCCGTCGCGATACGTCACCGTCGGTTGGCGTCTCGTCGTTCGCCATGTGCAGTTTCCCGTCGGGGCATGACAGGGTTACGTGTTCGTTCGGATATTTCCAAGCGATCGTGTCGGGGAGACTACGGGAGTGCGGCGAGGTGTTCCGTTCCGGCGGCCAGCGGTCGCCGGTGACTGGCCGGATGCTCAGCGGGAGGCTTCGGGGGGTGTGCGCAGACCGCCGGGCGTGCCAGCGCGTTCGAGAAACGCTCGCGCGAGATGTCCCTCGGCACTGGAGAGACGGTACTGGAGGGTCGACGTCGGAATGTCGGCCTCGCCGGCGATCTCTTGGAGGGTGTGGCGACGCGGATGTTCGTAGTAGCCGTAAGCGACGGCGAGTGCGAGTGCCTCGTGCTGTTCGTCCGAGAGGTCCGAGGTCGCCGTCGTCCAGTGGTCCGCCCAGTTCGGCGAGTGCTCGACGTGCTCGAACTCGAGTGAGAGCCCCTCGCGGAGGTTCCGTTCGAGTTCCTCGTAGATGTCGCTCATCACCGCGCCGTCGTCGGCGAGGACGCGCCAGAGATACTCGTTGCCCTGCTGTTCGGCCTGCAGTAGGAGCCCATCGCCGAGATAGTGCGCGACGAGATACGGGATCGACCGACAGCCCTGCCCCTCGGACTGTCGGGAGTAGACGACGCGGCCGGTCGGATAGGAGTCCAGCACCTCGTGGGTCCAGTCGATCTCGCAGCCGCCCATCCCGCGGAGACTGGAACACCGCGAGAGCTGGGCGACCGCTTCGTCGTACTCGGCGAGTGCCGCCTCGGGACCTTCGACGCGGTCGACGCGCCACATCGTGTTCGGCGTGACGTGACAGGAGACGGTCCGCGAGGACAGTTCGGGATTGTCGATGAAGACGTCCATCAGGTCGTCGGCACCGGCCTCGTACACGACGCGAAACGCGAATTCTCGCATATTTCACCGAACTTCGACGCCGACGGTAATGAGGACTCGGTTGGAAGGCTCCAACTGCCGGTATCGGTCGCGAGGGCCGTGCTATCACTAGACAGAGGGAGACAGAGGAGAGGCCAGAAACAGCCAGTGTGACCGCACGGGCGTGCAGTCGCGCGAGACCGGGACGCCAGCTTTTGAGGCTGTCGCAACGCGAGGGTACCTCCGCTTTGCGGCTCCGTTTATGTACCAGCGGCCAACGGGCAGTTGCACATGGTCGACGACATCGCAATCGACGCCGACTGGAACGCGCTGTACATCGACGGCGAGTGGACCGAAAGCGAGAGTGGCGAGAGCATCGCAGTCGAGGACCCGTCGACCCGCGAGACGGTCGCACACGTCCCACGTGGGACGGAGGCCGACGTCGACGCCGCCTACGAGGCGGCCGCCGAAGCCCAAGCAGAGTGGGCCGAGACGCCGCCCGCCCGCCGACAGGAGGTCGTCGAGCAGTTCCTCCAGGCACTGAACGAGTACGAAGAGGAGGTCATCGACCTGCTCGCACACGAGGTCGGCGGCTCGCGCATCATGGGCGAGACGTCCATCCAGATCGCCTCCGACCACGCGAGCGAAGCGGCGACGCTCCCCCGGCGGATGAAGGGCGAACACGCCGACTCCAACATTCCCGGCAAGGAGAACATCGTCCAGCGGAACCCGAAGGGCGTGGTGACGGTCATCTCGCCGTGGAACTTCCCGCTGAACCTGTCGATGCGGGCGGTCGCACCCGCCATCGCGGCGGGCAACGCGGTCGTCCTCAAGCCGTCGACCAACTCCCCCATCACGGGCGGGCTGCTCTTCGCGAAGCTGTTCGAGGAGACCGACCTGCCCGCGGGACTCGTCAACGTCGTCACGGGCCGCGGCTCGGAGATCGGTGACCGCGTGGCGGGCCACCCCGAGAGCGACGTGGTGGCGTTCACCGGCTCCACCGAGGTCGGCCGCCGCGTCTCGGGCATCGCCGGCGAGAACCTCGCCGTGCCCGCGATGGAACTCGGCGGCAACAACGCCCACATCGTGACCGAGGACGCCGACCTCGACCGCGCTATCGACGGCGGCGTCTTCGGCAGCTTCGTTCACCAGGGACAGGTCTGTATCTCCATCAACCGCCACATCGTCCACGAGTCGGTCTACGACGAGTACGTCGACCGGCTCGTCGACCGCGCGGAGTCGCTGCCCGTCGGCACCGCCCACGACGACGACACGGTCGTCGGCCCCATCATCGACGAGTCCCAGCGCGACGAGATGCTGGGCTACGTCGAGGAGACGGTTGAGGCCGGTGCGACCCTGGAGACCGGCGGCTCGACGGTGGACGTCGACGGTGTCGACGACTCGCTGGTCGTCGCACCCACCGTCCTCTCGGACGTGACGAACGACATGGCCGCCGCGTGCAACGAGCACTTCGGTCCCATCGCGCCCGTGATACCGTTCTCCGATATCGACGAGGCGGTCGAACTCGCCAACGCGACGGAGTACGGTCTCTCCGGCTCCGTCCACGCGGGCGACCTGACGACCGGCAAGGAGATCGCCACCCGGATGGAGACGGGCAACGTCCACGTCAACGACCAGTCGATCAACGACGAGGCACACGTCCCGTTCAGCGGCATCGGTGCCTCCGGCGTCGGTACCTACAACAGCGACGCCTTCCTCGACGAGATCACGGAGACGAAGTGGATCTCCCTGCAGCACGAGCCGCGGGAGTATCCGTTCTGAAGTGAGCGGGAGCGTCGCCACGCCGCCCGAGACGGACGGGTGACGGTCCGTCCCGGCGGCCTACACGCTCACGCCACCCTCGTCGCGGCCGCGGTCCTCGTCGGTAGAATCGCCCTCGTCGGTCGCGTCGCCGTCGGCATCCTCGCCTTCGGCCGCATCGTCGCCCACCGCGGCCAAGTCGGAGGGTTCGGCGAGATACCCCATCGCCTCGCGGTCGCTGACCTGCCCGAAGTCGCGGTAGAACGAGCCGACCGCGCCGAAATACTGCGGCATCTCGACGCAGTAGACCGCGTCGGCCTCCTCGCGGAGCCGAGAGACGGTCTCCGGGGGCGCGACCGGGACGGCCAGGAGCGTCTCCGCGGCACCCGCTGCGCGCACCTGTCGGAGACAGGCGGTCGTCGTCGCGCCCGTCGCCACCCCGTCGTCGACGACGAGGACGCGCTTGCCCGCGAGATCCAGCGGCGGGCGGCCGCGACGGTACCGGTCGAGTTTGTCGGCCGCGACTGCGGCCTCTTCGTTCCGTTTTCGCTCGATGTAGTCGTCGCTCACGCCGAGGCTGTCGACGATGCTATCGTTGATCCAGACGGTGCCGTCGGCGGCGACCGCGCCGATTGCGAGTTCCGGGTTGGCTGGCGCGCCGAGCTTCCGGGCGGCGACGACGTCGAGCGGAACGCCGAGCGCGTCGGCGACGGCGCGGCCGACGGGAAGCCCGCCGCGGGGGACCGCGAGCACGACGTCCGCCTCGACGGCCTGCTCACGGAGCAACGCGGCGAGTTCGACGCCCGCCTCGGTTCGGTTTCTGAACATGATAACACACCCCTAGAGGGACGCACGAGAGCGCGAATAACGTTCCGTCGCGAGCGCGGCGGGTGGACGAACGGACGGTCACGACGTGCGTGAGAGCCGCGAGCGGACGCAGCTATTTGTCGGCCGTGAGCGTTCTAGACACCATGAGTCTCGAACGAATCGGGCGGACGGACGTCGTGACCGTCGGGGTCGACAGCCCCGTCGACGAGGTGGTCGAGACGATGCGGTCGCACAACGTGGGCTGCGTGGTCGTCGTCGACGGCGGGCGGCCGCGGGGCATCGTCACCGATCGCGACCTCGTGCTCTACGCGATGGACGGCTCGGAGGCACTGACGGCCCGGAACGTCATGGCCGAGGATCTGTTCACCGTCGATATCGGAGACGACGTCTTCGACGTCGTCAACGAACTCTGCGAGCGGGGCGTCCGGCGCGCACCCGTGCTCGAACGCGGCGACCTCGTCGGCATCGTCACACTCGACGACTTCGTCCGCCTACTGGCGACGGAGCTAGACAGACTCGCGGACGTCATCGAGGCGGAGTCGCCGCGGCTGTAGCCCGGCTTGTCGGCTGCGGCGGGCGAAAAGAGAGCGTCGGTTCGCGTCAGTGAGCGTCAGTGAGCGTCGGTTACTGCCGTGCCGACACTTCGTCGAAGTCGATGCCGACGACTTCCAGCTGTTCACGGTACCGGTTGCGGATGGTCACCTCGGTGACCTGCGCGACCTGCGCGATCTCGCGCTGGGTGCGCTTCTCGTTGCAGAGCAGCGCGGCCGTGTAGATGGCCGCGGCGGCGAACCCCGTCGGCGACTTGCCCGAGTGCAACCCCTCGGCGGTCGTCTTTTCGATGATGGCTGCCGCGCGCTGTTGGACCTCCTCGTTCAGTTCGAGTTCCGAGCAGAACCGCGGGAGATACTGCTTGGGGTCGACGGGAGCCATGTCGAGACCGAGTTCGTGGGCGACGTAGCGGTAGGTGCGGCCGATTTCGCGTCGGTCCACCCGGGCGACCGACGACACCTCCTCGAGGCTGCGCGGGATGTTCTCCTGACGGCACGCGATGTAGAGCGCGCTCGTCGCGACGCCCTCGATGGAGCGGCCGCGGATGAGGTCGGTATCGAGTGCCCGTCGGTAGATGACGGCGGCGACCTCCCGCACGGAGCGCGGCACCCCCAGGGCCGACGCCATGCGGTCGATCTCCGAGAGCGCGAACTGGAGGTTGCGCTCGCCCGCGTCCTTCGTTCTAATTCGTTCCTGCCACTTGCGCAGGCGGTGCATCTGGTTGCGCTTCTCCGAAGAGAGCACGTGTCCCGACGAGTCCTGGTTCTTCCAGTCGATGGTCGTCGTCAGCCCCCGGTCGTGCATCGTACTCGTCGTCGGGGCCCCCACCCGCGACTTCGACTGGCGCTCGGCGTGGTCGAACGCACGCCACTCCGGCCCGTGGTCAACGACTTTGTCGTCGACGACGAGCCCGCAGTCGTCACAGACGAGTTCCCCCCGGTCGTCGCTGCGCACGAGCGCGGCCGAGTCGCACTCCGGACAGTGGCCACTGGCCACCTCGTCCGCGTCGTCCACTTCTGTCTCTTCTCGTCCCCCGGTATTGTATCTGACAGCCATGGTCCTTCCCCGGCAGTAGTCGGGTACGCCGAAGCCCAAGAAGGGTATATCTAGATACCTAGAGCGGGAGTAAATAACCCCGTACGCCCTGAAATCGAAGGAACGGAGTAATCGGTCGCAAGTCGTGACAGTCCGTCCTCACTGAACGTCGGATGGGCTGCCACCGCCACTCGACGGAATACGAGCAGCCTTGGTAACAGTCTGAACAGACGCTGTTCAATGAACCTCCGAATAGTAATGATAAATGAATGATTAAATTGCCGACAACTGCTCAACGAGCGGGGACGAGCACGGCAGTCGATCCGGGATGGCTGCAGGAGCGACAGCGGTGAGAGACGCCGTATTACCGATGCTCCGACGGCAGTCGGCGACGTCGCCGATACCACACCGCGAACGCTCCGAGGAGACCGAGGCCGACGGCAGTCCCGCCGACGGAGACCGCCAGCCTGCGGGTCGTCGCAGCCTCGCGCGCCGCCGTCGCCTGCGACTCGGCCGCCGCGGCCAGCGTCGTCGCCAGCGCGAAATCCTCGCGCTCGTAGGCGTCGATAGCGGACGCGAGCGACGCTTCGGCCTCGGTCGGCGTCGCCCCAGCGGCTCGTGCGGCGGCGGTTTCGGCGGCCGCCGCGTCGATGGCGTCGGCGACGGCGGCACTCTCGGCGGTGAAATGGTGGACTCGCCAGGTGCCGAGCGTCGTCGGAGTCTCGCCCGGTCGCGTGACCGCGACCGACGCGAGTTGGAACGTCTGCGGCGGATCGTAGCGGTAGTCTGCGACCGACGGGACGCGACCGACAAGCCGGACACCGACTTCGCTGACGTCCGCGTCGAGGCCAACACCGTCCTCCGCGAAGGACCGTCCGTCGAGGGACTGTCGGCCGAGCTGGTTGCCGTCGACGTCGTAGAGCGTCACCGTCCACGTGGCGTCGGTCAACTGGGTGAGACCCACGAGCCGCCACGACCCGAGTGTGGGGTCGTGATAGAGATCGGCGAAGTGGACGCGTGCCGAGAGCGTCGCGCCGACCTGTCTCTCGTCGGGGACGGCCGCCTCGGCGACGCCGACGGCGGGCACGGCGACCGTCGCGACCAGCAGCAGGGCTATCGCGAGGAGCGCGACGCGCTCGCTGTCAGCCCGCCCGAGTCCGACGGGTGTGCGGTTCATGGGTCGTCTGTGGTGTCAGAGATACGACTGGAAGGAGCATAAGACCGTCGTCGACAACGGTGACCGTCGGTGCAAGTTCGTTTTCGAGTCGCTCGAACCGGAGAAACGGTCCGTTGTCACGGCTGGTTCGTCCTGACCAGCGAATGATTCTGTTACAACACTACGTTTGTCACGATTCTAGTGGTTAACAGTGCGTATTCCCCATATTTGGGCGTCTAAAGCCGTCTCGCTGCGGTTTCGTCGGGGGGACCGCGAACTGGTGAGCAAAATCGAGGTCGAACACTGGTCCGACACCGGCACGACCACTATTGTAAAAATAGAATGATAAACAGATATTCGACAGGTGTGGGAGAGAGAAAATTGGGGTGTCCGGTCGAAGAGACAGTCTCGCCAGAAGAAGTAGAGAATGAACTGCACTAGTAGTGATAGCGGCGGATGTGAGGGGTTTTTCGAGAAAAAGCTGAGAAATCACTCTGTCGAGGTTGTCAGGCAGTAGCAGTCGCCTGAGTAAAGCAAAACCATATAGAATTTAGCACAAATTTTGAATAGACATCTAACAGAGATATTTTGAGAACCGGTGCGTTCCGGTTGCAGTCGTGTTCTTCGGGCATCGGGGCAGGGAGCCAGCGAGAAGACGGAAGTCAGGCAGGGACGTGAGTCGGGAGTGGAGACTCAATGGCGTCGGCTCCGTGCTTCTCGAACCTCGGCCCCGTCTCGGAGTTTGTCTTCACAGTGGGGACAGACACGGGGATGTTGCGCGCCGTTGGGGGCGAACACGCGAACGTAGGCTTCGGTGACGAACGAGCCACAGTTCTGACATTCGGGCATACCGAAAATCTTGCTCGGATTCTGGCATAAGGATTGGGGGCGAACAGGTGACGAGAGGAGGGTGTGGGAGGAGAGGAAAGGAGAGGAGGGTGTGGGAGGAGAGGAAAGGAGAGGAGGGTGTGGGAGGAGAGGAAAGGAGAGGAGGCGTGTTACGACTCCCAATCGAGGTCGTCCGACCGGCCCGACTCGCGGAGGATGAACGGGCCGATAGCGAGTGTCCGGCGAGCGATGGTGGCAAGCCGGATCATGTAGACCCCGAGCAGGAAGAACGGCATCGAGCAGATCGTTGCGGCGGCGGCGACGAGCCAGACGACGCTGTCGACGCCGAAGACCGAACCGGGAACGGTCTCGGGACCGACGACGAGGATCATCGAGACGGCGACGAGTAGGGCTGGAAACGAGACGTAGACCATCTTCCGCGAGAGACCGACGAGTTCCCACTCGAAGAAGAGCGTCTTGATGTGTTCGCGTGCGGGACCGAAGAGTGAGAGCAGGTCGATGAGGTCGTCGAAGGCCGCACTCTCTTCGTCGGTAAGGTCGTCGGCGTATCGCTGACGGAGGCGACGTGCCTGGTAGATCTTCCACGAGTAGTTGAAGTCGAGGGCGGATTTGACGACCTGATAGCGACCGAACTGGGCGTCGTCGAGGTCGCTTGCGACGGCATCCGCGTTGTGGGTCAGCTCGTCGAGAAACTCTTGGACGTCGTCGCGCGACTTGGCGACCTCAGCGAGCCGCTCGGCGGTCTCGCCGCTCACCTCGACGAACGCCTGGAGGAACGCTGCCGGCTCCGGCGGCGGCGTCGTCCCGAGATACTCTTTGGCCTCCTGGCGGAAGTCGACGGCCCCTTTCATCCGCTCATGTTGGTCGCCCAACGGACCGAGTTCCTGTGAAAGCACCAACTGTGAGATGGTGACCACCAGTGTAACACCGGTGATGAGTGCCGTCACGTACCCCTGAAACAACGTCTCGACTGGGTCCGATTGAGTCATCGCGACGAGGAGATCGTCACCGGTCGCGACGATCGTGGCCGAGAGGAGAGCGAAGAAGAGAACGCTGATTAGGACGGTGAGCCGCAGACGACCCGCGTTCAACTGTGCCGCGAGCCTGAGTCGGCTGCGACGGTCACCGACACGCTCCCGCATCGTATCGTCCGGTTCTGTCTGTGTCATCGTGAGGGAAAGTCCGCAGTCACTCGCTCTTCACGCTGACGCGCTACTAAACTACCGGCCAGCAGCGGTCTCCTGGCCAGCAACTGTCTCCCGGCCGGCAGAATTCTCCCGGCCAACAGGAGTCTACCAGCTAGCAGTTGTGTAGACCACCGCCGACGAAGTGGCCGATGTCGATGTCTCCTTGCCCCCTGGCTACGAAGAGATACCGATGGCAAGTATCTCAGCGAAGTGGAACAAGACGGGACAGGGCTTCGAACGTGACGACGACACACTCTCGGTCGGTGTCTACGTCACGACTGCCGATGTCCACTACCACGGCGACGACGTCCACGTTCGCCCGGACGTCCCGTCGGAGATGGCCAACTCCTATCAGGTCTATGCAGTGGTCGGTCTCGACGGCACCGACGGTCAGCGGGTTCCGTTTATCAACTACGCGGAGCTCTCCGACGCGGTCACGTTCGCGACACTCGTGACCCGGTATCTCGACGAACGCGACAACGTAATCGGCGTCGAGGAGATCGCCGAACGTGAACCCGGAGCAGACGACGACTGGTGGCCGGAGGGCGTCGTCGACGGCGACGAGACTGCACCGAGAGAGGCACTCGCTGCGATGCTCGGGACCTATGCGGAGCGACTCGACGAGGCACTGTCCAGCTAACTGTCGGAAGGTCCCGGATTCGGGTCGGTACGTCTACTGTACGCCAAATATATCAGAAAGTCGAATGGTAGTGGAGAAGTATGGTGGACACACACACCATGCTCGCGAATGTAAGTGTGTGAGAGCGGGGGGTGGAGTCGAAATCAGGGGGTTGAGTTTGAAGCAGGCGAGTAGGGTGGAAATCGGAGAACGTGTAACTGTCGCGAGAATACGGTTGAGACGCCCAGATCGACACGGCTCGCGTGAACAACGACACGTGGATGAAAGCGACCGATACCGTAAGATCTACTCGGTCTGAACCTTCTGCTCGATGGTTTCGTCTCGACACAGGACGAAGTATCGTCCTCTACAAATTGTGACGAAGTTAACTTGGCGGGCTTTTCTCGTTGTGGGCTTATAAAACATTGGGTCGTGAAGCCAATGAAACGAATCCTGGGAGAAATGCCCTCGTTCGACGGACGCGGTCCCGTCTTTCTCGGCAGACATCCCACCGTTGGCCCTCTCCAACCCGTCTTACACCCGAATCACTCACATCCCTTGTACGAACCGATCTTTCGAATCAGTCGTCTCGGGTACTGCTACCCCCTTCTTCGACCGTTTACATTCGCGAAGTAGGTGTGTGGGTGTAACCGTAACCGTCTCGGGCTTCTTCTCGACGTCCTATTTCGTTGTTTGCGTGTGCCTGCGTTGGTCCCGTGCACAGCACAAGATGACACTCGAGAACACATAGCACGGTTCATGCCACATACGGCTCATCACATCTGACTCACCTCTTTTGCACACTTACATTCGCGAGGGTGGTGTGTGTGCGTGGCCGTTCCGGTGTCGAACTCCTGCGACACACCTTCGATTTTCGCTTACATTCGCGAGGGTGGTGTGTGTCTGTTCCACGCACGACTTCGACTCATCCGGTGGGCTGACACTAACCTGCCGAGTCGATGGGGATGAGACCGGTGAGACTCCTTCGGCTACCTACTTATCGATCGAACAGGAAACCCTCCCGTTACATTCGCGACGGGGGTGTCTCACACACCACACGGACGGCCTCCACTACACCGTCACCACCGAACCGCGATCTGCAAATGCAGATACATTCGCGACAGTGGTGTCATACATTCGCGACGATGGTGTCGGGTCGACGCCTGTTCCGTCGCTAACGGTAGTTCTCGACGAACCGCGGCCCATTACATTCGCGAGCTTGGTCGTCGGCCTCCTTCGAGAGTTTCCCTTTCTTGTGCTGTCTCTCGACACTTTCTTGGAGAATACATTCGCGAAGGGGGCGTCAGACTCCCAGTACAGTTATGACCGTTCAGTAGAAATACCGTCCAATCGATGACGCTTGGCGACGACTCCGAGGTGGAGCGAGACTCACTCTTTCGGTACGAAGAACCCATCTTCGCGCGCGAAGAGCTTCTCGATATCCGCCACATCCCCGGTCCGGACCGTATCGTCGGCCGCGATACGCATATGCAGCGAGTCGCGAACGCCCTCAATCCCGCCATCTTCGGCCGACCGCCGAAGCATCTCCTCATCTACGGGAAGACAGGGACCGGGAAGTCGCTGGTCTCTCGTCACGTGACCCAACGGCTCGCGACCGAAGCGGCGAAAGACTCCGTTATCGTCCGAACCGCCTTCGTCGACTGCGGAGAGGAGAACACCGAGACCTCCGCGGTCAAGACGATCGCTGCCCAGTTGAACGACCCCGAGGAAACCGGTATCACGATCCCCGAACGGGGGCTTTCGACGGGTGACTATTACAAACGACTCTGGACGATTCTCGACAGTCGCTCCGACGTCGTCGTCATCCTGCTCGACGAGATCGATATGCTCGAAGACGACGAGATCCTTCGGAAGCTCTCACGAGCCGGTGAAAACAGTCGAATCGAACGCTGCAGCATCGGCGTCATCGGAATCAGCAACAAGATCGACTACCCCGATCAGCTCACAGAGCGTGTCAAGAGCAGCTTCCAGCACGACGAGATCGTGTTCAAACCCTACGCCGCCGACCAGCTCAGCGAAATTCTCAACAACCGTAAAGATGCCTTCCGCGAGGGGATTCTCGGCGACGACGTCATTCCGCTCACATCCGCGCTCGCCGCTCAAGAGCACGGTGACGCGCGCAAAGCGATCGACATCCTCCGAAACGCTGGCCGAATCGCGACCGAAGAGGAGAACCCCGAGGTGACAGTCGAGCACGTCCGTAAAGCGAAAGAGCGTACCGAGGCGGACCGGTTCAACGAGATCATCGCCGGTACGCCCGTGCAAGGGAAGGCGATACTTCTTGCACTGGCACTGTTGACGCTGATGTCCGACGAATCGGAGTTCTCGACGAAACGCGTCTACGACACGTATACCACCATCGTCAACGAGATCGGTATGGACCGACTGTCCGAACGGCGAGTCAACGAGATCCTCCAAGAGCAGGCGTTCCTCAACGTCATCAACTCCACCCGAACGAGTCGTGGACGCGGACGCGGTGTCTACAGTAAACACCGACTGCTCGAAGATGCAACCATCGTCAAGAAAGTCATCACCAGCGACGACCGGTTCGAGGTCTACGAGGAGATCGGTGTCTGAGCCGTATTCGCCGTAGTACCGACTACTCGACCTGTGGCGTCCGATACATCGCCAACAGCTCTTCGAGTACGAGTGCAGCCCTACTTCCGGCATCGACCTCGTCGTCGACGTATTCGTATCCTGCGTCGAACTCGCCCCGCAGCCCGTATTTTCGGATTTCGACGACCGCTTCGAGGAAGTCGTCGTCGAACTCGTAGCTGTCGTCGACTTCTGACGGGAACTCCAGGTCGAGTTCTCCTTTCAACTCTTCGTAGCTAAACGTCTTCTCGTTGTAGTCGGGCGAGACGAGCTCGAGCATATACTCCGCAGAGAACCGGTAGAACTCGGATTTGCTCTCGAACGTCCCATCCGCCACCAGTGATTCGATCTCCTCGACCACCTGATCCGGGTAGCGGACGGTATCTTTCGCCATGTTACTTCACCCCTGTGTGGGGAACGATTATAATTTCTCTGGTAAATTTGGTGTTGCGGGTTCTGCGTAGCTGGATTCTCTGGCTGTAAAGCGTATCCCTGTCGCTACATGAGCGGCCGTCTGTTCTCGATTTAGGTCACGGTCGGCCCCCGGTACGTCTCCGTGTTGGGTCAGTCTACCGAAGCCGATCTCCCGCCGAATGCCGTTGTCTTCCACCTCCGACGTTCAGCGAGTTCTGATCGTGTTCTCGTTGCGGTACGACCCTCCAAGTCAGCCGTAGCACGGAACGGAGACTTAGCAAACGCGCGCGGAAACAAATTGACCCACTTTCAGTGGCAGTCGCGTTTCGTCCGATAGACATCTCGGTCTTGAGTTTCACAATCGAGAGATTCGTTAGCACTATCTCTGACAGTCAGACACATCCTCGATGATTATTCATCTTTCGGGCGATATCACTGGTATTAAGTATTACCCAGCCATCCGTAGGAATGCGTACGACACAACGTGACTTCGGGCCGGTCACCCCGGCCCGAGATCACACGTGGGCCTCGTGGGTTCGTCCCACGGTCGATGTGCTTCGGTGGGTTTATGTACCCATCGCGCATTGGTTTAGGTCCGAAGAAGATGAGGATTCCGCCCCTGCGGTCCGCCGTACACGACGGAATCTGACGTTAGCCTTGATAGTTCGGTGACACCCGGTCGGACGACCGGCTCGTCACCGAGCTTGGACCTTGCAATGACACTCTCTTACAGAGTGTTTTGGTGATGCCACTCGTCAGAGTGGACATCCCGCCACCCCCTCTCCCCCCAGGGAGAGGAAACATTCCGGTTGATCCTGCCGGAGGTCATTGCTATTGGGGTCCGATTTAGCCATGCTAGTTGTGCGACTTAGATCGCAGCGGAAAGCTCAGTAACACGTGGCCAAACTACCCTGTAGACAGGAATACTCTCGGGAAACTGAGGCTAATACCTGATACGGT
>NZ_FNHL01000008.1 GCF_900103715.1 Halogranum gelatinilyticum
CGCGTAGTACCCGCGTGCCCATTTGATTTTCTCGCCGTTGTGGTCAGCGTGGCGGTGGTTGTATTTCCGCGAGCTAATCCCTTTGAACCAATTGGCGAGAAGGGACGGGGCGTGCTTCGGTGGACTACTGACGAACAGGTGGATGTGGTCAGATTGGACTGTCAAGTCGATGATTTCGAGTCCTTTGTCGTCAGCGATTTCGTGGAGAATGTCTCGCACACGGTCGCCAACCTCGTTAACCAGTACCGACTGTCGGTACTTGGGCAACCACACTATGTGGTAGTTAAGGTTGTAAGTGGCGTGCCGTGTGGTCTTCATCCGTACTACACACTATGTATCCAGAATATCTTAAAAACACGGTTCACGGTGGGAAATACAGCGATAACATCGTCGGTGGATATGTACGCTGTTGTCCGCTCGACCCGCGGCTAAAGACGCGGGTATGCGCTACGATTCTGTATCACGCCCATCAGCCTGATTGCTCGTTGTGACTTTCCAAACAGACTGTATAGTATAACTATTCAGTATGACTATTCAGACCTATTGTTTGGGCTGGTTTATTAGAAGAACCACGTTCCATTACACGTACCACCGCGATGCGGCCTGTCGCCATCGGTACGGGCGATCACGCCACTGGTTCAAAGTATTACTACTCAGTCTAACTATTTGGTTTGACTGACTAAACTTTGCAGTCTTATTGTTTGGTCGGACTGAGTCTTGTTTGGCGGAGAACGGACGACCTGCGGGACGGGTCGCGGCGCGACATCTGAGAGTTGCTCTCCAGGCCCTCGCGCGGACCGGGACTCGTCGCCCCTCGAACTCAGCGTCGCCGTCGACGCCGACGTCGACCAGTGAGGCACTCGTCCGTGTGCTCCGGCGCGGACTGCTCGAGGAGCCAGAGGAGTGATCGGTCGTTGTCGTCGGGAAAAGCCGCCGTACCGGCTGTCTCGTCGGATCGAACTGACGAGACTGCTTAGTTATACTGATTAGTATGACTGATTCGTTTTACCAACTATTTCGACTGACTTGTCGACCGATCTCTACGGACTCTCAACCGAGTTCTGTTGACGCGTCGGCCTGTCTCCGGCGGCTCAGGCGACTCTGATGACGCTCGTGATCCCGAGCGACTCGGCGACGACCCACGCGACGAAGAGCAGATACGCGACGAGCAGCGTGTACGCCTCCAGGCTCGTCACGGAGAGGTCGGTCCGGAGGAAGGAAAAGAGAAGCACAGTCGCGAGCGTGAGAACGCCGAGCATCGGGACGGCGACGGCGAAGTCGATGGTGACGCTGCCGACGATGAGCACGCCGATAGGGATGGCGACGAGCAGGTCGAAGGTGTTCGAACCGAGGACGTTGCCGAGGCTCGTCACGCCCTTGTTAGCCTTCGCCGTGCGGACGCTGACGAGCGTGTCCGGCAGACTCGTGGCCGCCGCGATGATGGTCACGCCCGCGAGGAACTCGGGGATACCGAACGTCGTCCCGAGCGACTCGACGCCGCCGACCAGCTGCTCGACGGCGACGAGGATGACGAGCAGGCTGACTGCGAGCTTGCCCCACTCGCGGAAGATGGAGACCCCGTCGGTGACCGTCTCGCCGTCGTGGTCGTTGACGTCCTGCCACTGAATGAAGAGATACAGCCCGTAAAGGAGCAGGGGGAGCATGGCGAGCGGCCGGGTGACCTGGCCGGTCAGGACCGGTCCGCCCGGGACGGGCAGATAGATGACCGCGAGCGCGAAGGTGACGACGACCGTCGAGACGGCGATCATGTAGAACTGTGCCTCCTTGTAGACGATGGTCCGGTTCGTCTCCAAGTTCCCGTCGGAGACGATACCCGACAGCGCGGGGATGACAAGGATGTTGAAGATGGCCGAGCCGACGATGGCGCCGACACCCATGTCGAACGTCCCCGCGAGCGCGGTGAAGACGACGCTCGCCAACTCGGGGAAACTGGAGCCGACGGCGACGACGATAGACCCCTGGACGACCGCGGGGAGGCCGTAGTAGCCCGAGAGCCGTTCGGCCGACTCTTCGAGCCAGCTGCTGCCGAACCAGATGAAGCCGGTCGCGACGAGGATGACGAGCACGTTGACGACCGGCGTGTCCGGGAAGAGACCACCGAGGACCATTGGTACGTGGGTCCAGCAGTGAAACCGGTATAATCCTTCCGTACCACCGCGGAGTCGCCTTCATCGAGTCGGCTTCACCGAGCCGCCTTCACCGGGTCGTCCTCACGAGCTGCCCTACTTCTCGGCGTCGTCGTCGCCGAGGCCCGACTCATCGGCCTCCTCCAGGAAGCCGTGGTACGGGCAGACGTACTCGTCGCGGATCAGCTGTTCGTCGACGATGGTGAGACCGAGTCCGTCCAGTTCCTTGCTGATCCGGTTGAGGTCGTCGTGGTCTCTGCCGATGGCGTTGACGTAGACGTTGCGTTCGCCGGTCATGATCTCGCGGACGGCGGTCACCCCCTGGATATGCCGTGCCTCGTCGGCGAGCGTGTCCCGCTCCGGGACGGCCGCTGTACAGATGATCTTCGTGTACAGCGGGTAGCCAGCGAGGTCGTAGTCGATGTCGATGTGGTAGCCTCGGATGACGCCGCTCTCTTCGAGTTTGTTGAGGCGGGTCCGGACCGTACTCGACGACAGCCCGAGCTGTTCGGCGATGTCGGTGGACGACGTCCCGCGCGCGTCCTGCTGGAGATAGTACAGGATATGGCGGTCGACGGAGTCCAACTCACCCTCTTTCATTACTGGAGAGTGCTGGCGTGCCGGAGTGATATAGTCTTGTTCAGTCTCCGGGCCCCCCTCCCGACGGTCGACCTGCGACTGAAAACCTACATGATTGACGGAAACGGATTTTTGACGGGTGTATTTTGACGAACCGTCAAATCAATCGGTTTGTTTATGCATCTCCGTCCAAGAGTAGCCAGTAGACACAACGTGACTTCCTCTCGATTAGCGACACTCCATACGACAGCGGTTCGTTCACGACTCTCCTCCGACGGTTCGGCAGTTCTCAGCGCTGACCCGGCACAGAGCGACCGTGGCGGCGGACAGAGCGGTGGCCCTCCATGAAGGAGTTAGAACGGGACCTCGGACTTCCTGCGGTCCTCGCCATCAGTATCGGTGCGATGATCGGCAGTGGGATCTTCATCCTCCCGGCACTCGCACTCGAAATCGCCGGACCGGCGGTCATCCTCGCCTACGCCCTCGCGGGCCTTCTCGTCGTCCCGGCGGCCCTCTCGAAGTCCGAGATGGCGACCGCGATGCCCGAGGCCGGTGGGACGTACATCTACATCGAGCGCGGCATGGGACCGTTGCTCGGGACTATCGCCGGCATCGGCACGTGGTTCTCCCTCTCGTTCAAGGGCGCGCTCGCGCTCGTCGGCGGCGTTCCCTATCTGCTCTTGCTGTTCGACCTGCCGCTGAAGCCGGTCGCGCTCGGTCTCGCGGGGTTGCTCATCCTCATCAACCTCGTCGGCGCGAAACAGACCGGTCGGCTCCAGGTCGCCATCGTCGTCGTCATGCTGGCCGCCCTCGGCTGGTTCGCCGCCGGGAGCGCGCCGAGCGTCCAGTCGGCTAACTACGTCGGCTTCTTCGACTCGGGTCTCGAGGGCATCCTCGCGGCGACCGGACTGGTGTTCGTCTCGTATGCGGGCGTCACGAAAGTCGCGAGCGTTGCCGAAGAGGTCGAAGACCCCGGCCGGAACATCCCGCTCGGCATCCTCGGCTCGCTCGCGTTCACCACGGTGCTCTACGTCGCCATCGTGGCTGTGTTGGTCGGCGTGACCGACCCCGGCAGCGTCGCCGGGTCGCTGACGCCGGTCGCCGTCGCCGCGGAGGCGACGCTCGGCCAGTTCGGCGTCGTTGCCGTCATCGCCGCCGCGATTCTCGCGCTCATCTCGACGGCCAACGCGGGCATCCTCTCCTCGTCGCGCTATCCCTTCGCGATGAGCCGCGACCGCCTCGCCCCGCCGTCGCTCTCGAAGGTCTCCGAGCGGTTCGGGACGCCCGTCACCTCCATCACGCTCACGGGTGCGGTGCTCCTGCTGTTCATCGCGTTCGTCCCGATTCTGGACATCGCCAAACTCGCCAGCGCGTTCCAGATTCTGGTGTTCGCGCTCATCAACGTCGCCGTCATCGCCTTCCGCGAGGGTAGCGCGGAGTACGAACCCGAGTTCACCTCGCCGCTGTATCCCTGGATTCAGATCTTCGGTCTCGTCACCGGTGGACTCCTCCTGACGCAGATGGGCACGGTCGCCCTCGTCGGTGCGGCCGCCATCATAGTCGGCGGTGTCGCCTGGTTCTTCTTCTACGTCCGGCCCCGCGTTGACCGCGAGGGCGTAGCGACCGACGCGGTGCGCCGCCGTGTCGGCCGCGACCTCCTCTCGGAGACGGAGTCGGCCATGAACGACAGCCGTCGCGAGGTCCTCGTCGCGCTCACGAAGAACCTCGACGCCGACCGCGAGCGGTCGCTGGTCTCTATCGCCGCCGACCTCGTCCGGCCCGACGACGGCCGCGTGGTCGTCGTCCGATTCGAGGAGGTGCCCGACCAGGCACCGCTCACGGACGACCTGACGGTCCAGTCCCCCTCCGACCGCTCGTTCGAGACGCGGATGGCGTCGCTCTCGGAGGAGCTGGACGTCGACGTCGAGGCCGACGAGATCGTCAGCCACGACACGAAACACGCGGTCGTCAACTTCGCGGAAAACCGCGGAGTCGATACCATCATCGCCGAGCACGAACCGCTCCGGCTCCGCTCGCGGCTGCTCGGCGACCCCATCGACTGGGTCGTCCGCCACGCCTCGTGCGACGTCCTCCTCGTCGACAACCTCGGGTACGACCTGCCGGCACGCATCGCACTCTCCAGCGACGGCGGCCCCTATCCACCGCTGGCAGTGAACGTCGCCGAGGCGATCGCGAAGGCAGACGGGAGTAAACTCTCGCTGTGGTATCCCGAGAACTCGACGGAGAGCGACCAGTACAAGCGGACCATCGACGAGTATCAGTCCGAGCTCTCGGCACTGCTCTCCGTCCCGGTGCGTTCGGAGCTGTTCCGGGCCGACGGCGGGCAGCCGTCGACGCCGGACGTGGTGGTGCGTCCCGGTTCCGACGAACGGCTCCGCAACGTCCTGTTCGACGACGGCCCGGTCTTCCCGAGTCCGGGCTGTACGACCATCACCGTCTACCAGCACGAATCGAGCCGTCCGCGGCTCGGCCGTCGGCTCCTCGAACGAGTCACCTTCTGAGAGCGGCGCGGCAGGGCAGCCGTCCCCTGGCTGAATCCGGTCCGAAACGGGTTGACAGCCCCGGACCTCGAGTGGCCCATCGCCGTCTCGGGAGACCGTCCACGCGACGCGACTCCGAGACACCGCCGAACGTCGTGGTCCCGAGGCTAAGAGGCGGCTGTCTGGGTAAATAATAGTGTTTAATAAATGCAATGCTATTTGTTAAATCTGCAACTCTGAGACCCCTATGCTCTCTCACTGTTGGGCCACTCGGCGAGTCTCTGTCTCCGCTCGATACACTGCGAAGAGGACGGGGACCACCAAACCAAAGTAAGCTGATAAACCTCATAATACCGCCCTTGTTCGGCTCTTTCGCAGCGAACATTCAGCTTCGACACCTCGGGTGAGACCAAACTACGAGTCGGCTCGGACGCCGACGTCGATGGGCCGAGATGTCTAGAGAGCTGTTGGACGGACTGACTACAGTCGACTTCATAAGTTCTAGTAATTCACAATACTATCGCCGCTCGGCGACCGTTCGGTCTGCCGGTCGAGCGAAGTCTCCCGGCGGGGTCCGACGGCGTCATCCGAGGGACGCTCGACCCGTTCAGACGCCTCCGACGCCGGGGGTGACACCGGTGTCGACGGGTTCCGACAGGCTCCGGGCACCGAGTGCGATCCCCACCATCGACAGCCCGGTGACGAGGAGGTTCACGCCGAACATGACGCCGACCGCCCAGAGTGCGGTCGAGGGAAAGCCAGCCCACAGGAGGAGGGCGAGGATGATGCCGATGACACCGCTCGCCACTGTCCAGAGCGAGCGTCTCTCACCGCGAAGACGGAGTCCCATCGCGACCTCGACGACACCCGACGCGAGGAGATAGCCGACGACGAGCAGCGTCAACGTCAACAGTCCGAAGACCGGGTTCAGGAAGACGGCGAGACCGGCGAGCAGGGTGACCGCACCGACCGCGATCTGCCAGACGAACCCGCGCCATCCGGTGGCTCTGAACGCACCGATCGCCTGCGTCACACCGCCAACGATGAGGAGCACCCCGACGAGAGTCGCGATCGACAGCCCGGTCAGGAAGGGCGCGAGCGTCGCGACCAGTCCGAGGAGCGCGACGACGACGCCAGCGGCGAGAAGCGGCCGCCAGTTCGACTGAAGACTGCTCCCGAGTGGTTCGTCCGCTGCACCGGCCGATGGATTGCTTGTACTGGACATAGCTAGCGTATCTGTTGGTCGGCAGTGAGATTAAGCAGTCTCGCCGATTCGTCCGAGAGTCTCGGAATCGGGACGGTCGAGTTGAGAGGCGGTCGACACGCCGTTACTCACCGGGGGTCTCCCACTACTATCAAGTCGGTAGCCAGCGTAGGTGGTTCGGGCGATTACCACCTGCTACGGACGGAGAGCGGGGGCGAACAGAGCCGATAACCGCGAGACGTATGACATCCATGCAGCCATCCGGAGACCGGACCTACTACTTCATCAGCGACTTGCATATCGGGGGCGACGAGCAGTTGCAGAACGTCGAGTTCGAGGACGAACTGCTGGCGTTCCTCCGTGACCTCGAACAGACCGACGAGGACGCCGAACTCGTCGTCAACGGCGACGCCTTCGGTCTGTGGGAGTTCACCGAACTCGAAGGACTGGAGAAGCTGGACGCGCTCGTCGACCGGTATCCGCGACTCTTCGAGCAGTTGCGGAAGACCGGCCAACGGATACCGATCACGTTCATCCCCGGTAACCACGACTACGAACTCGCGTGTTATCCGGAGTACGTCGACCGGTTGGCCGAGTACAACGTCGTTCTCGAACAGGAGGTGGTCATCACGCGGGAGGTCGGCGGCCGCCGCCTCTGGATCGAACACGGCCAACAGCGAGACGCCAACAACCGAAGCCCCGACTTCGGCAACCCGCACGCGAACCCCCCGGGATACTTCGTGAACCGCCACATCACCAGTCGGGCGGGAAAGATATCGGGACGGGGGAAGTTCAACTGGCTGAAGGACATCCAGTCGGTGACGCCGATGACGCAGATACCCGACTGGATGATCTCGAACTACTTCTACCGGGAGATGAGTCCGTTCCTCCGGTACGCTTCTCTGCCGTTTCTCCTCCTGTTCAACGTGAGCGTCCTCTACCTCCTCGTCGTGCTGCTCGACGTCTCGGGGCTGTGGCCGACACCACAGCGCGTGGTCAACGCGGTCCTCGCGCAGTTCGGTATCGTGGGCGCGCTGATCGACGCCGTCCTGTTCGTCAACCTCGTCGTCATCGCGATTCTCGTGTTGATTTCGATTCCCCTCTTCTTCTTCGTCCGAGACACGCGGAAGACGCTCAGGCGGTTCGGACTGATAGAGGGCACAGACCCGGAAGAGATGCGCGACGTGTACGTCGAGGGTGCCCGTGAGGTGTTCGCGGCCCATGCGGAGGTGGCGTGTTTCATCTACGGCCACACCCACCGCCCCTCGGTGACCGAGGTCGACGGCCGGGTCGTCGTGAACACGGGAACGTGGCTGAAACGGCTCACCCGCAAGTCCGCCGTGTTCGGACTGCTTCCGTGGGTGTTCTACCCGTCGTACTGTCTGAACTACGTCCGGATCTTCGAGTCCGAAGGTTCCGTCGCGGTCGAGTACCACCGCGTCGAGAAGTCGACTCCACCGGAGTTGACACTGCTCGAACGGCTGCTTACACGCGCACCACGGAGCGGGGCGTCGATTCCCGAACGGACACTCGTCGGCCCACAGCCGAACCGTCGCTCTGCCGACCGTGAAGAGACACTGTCCACACGGCCGTCGGCCGACGAGAGGTCGGCCTGAGCACTGTCTCGCGCGTTGCAGGCGTCCGAGCCAATAATGTCATCTCACTTATTGCTACGCCCTGCGTACCCTTCTCATGCGTCTGGTCCAAGTGTTGATACCCGAGGGTAAGAGCGATAGTGTACTCACAGCCCTCGACGACCAAGGAATCGACTATGCGGTCTTCGAGGAAGTTGGACGTGGTGACTTCGAAGCGATGGTCCAGTTTCCCGTGCCGCCGAGCGGTGTCGAGCCGATCATGGAGGAACTCACTGCGGCGGGCATTCGGGACGACTCGTACACCATCGTCCTTCCGACCGAGACGGTC
This sequence comes from Halogranum gelatinilyticum, assembly GCF_900103715.1. Lineage (NCBI taxonomy): Archaea > Methanobacteriati > Methanobacteriota > Halobacteria > Halobacteriales > Haloferacaceae > Halogranum > Halogranum gelatinilyticum. The sequence continues at coordinate 8,355 of NZ_FNHL01000008.1, forward strand.
GTCTCACAACGACTCTCGGCACTGGAAGCGCGGTTTCCGAGCCTCCGCATCTCCCGCGAGGAGTTGTACGCACGGGCGGGAGACCTCGCACCCGCGAACTCGACGTTCTTCGCCTTTCTAATCTTGAGTACAGTCATCGCCACGACGGGCCTGTTACTCGACTCCGCGGCCACGATCATCGGGGCGATGGTCGTTGCCCCGCTGATGGGACCGGCGATCTCCGCGAGCGTCGGGACCGTTCTCGACGACCAACGGATGGCGGCGAGAGGGGTGAAGCTCCAGGTGTTCGGACTGCTCGCCGCGATTGCGACCGGGGCGATCTTGGGCTGGCTGCTCCAGCAGACGGTCCTCATCCCACCACAACTCGATATTCAGTCGATTCCGCAGGTCGCAGAGCGGACCAGTCCGAACTTCTTGTCGCTCTTTCTCGCGCTCGGGTCGGGCATCGCGGGGGCACTCAGCATCATCCGCGGCTCCGGCTCGTCGCTCGTGGGCGTCGCAATCGCCGTCGCACTCGTGCCGCCCGCCGCGACGGCCGGGCTGGGTCTCGCCTTCGGTCTCCCGGGTGTCGCCGTCGCGGGGACCGTGCTCGTCGTCATTAACCTGCTCGCCATCAACGTCTCGGCACTCGTCTTGCTCTACGTCGCCGGCTTCAAGCCGCTGGAGGCGGGGCGGTTCGACGGGGTCCGTTCGTCCGTCTTCTCCCGTATCGTCGTCATCGTCGTCGCCATCGCCGTGCTCTCGGTCGTCCTCGGTGCCGTGACCTGGACGAGCTTCCAAGCGGAATCCCTCGAACGACAGACGCAGACCGTCCTCCAACAGCAGTTCGACGAGGCCGACATCGAGGGGGTGCAACTCGTCAGCGTCACCGTCGATTACCGCCCTGCCGACATCCTGCTCGGAAACCAACCGCAGGTCGACGTGCTCGTCGGGATCCCCCGCAGTCTCGAAGCACCACCCGACCTCGCCCAACGGTTCGACGATACGCTGACCGACGAACTGGGCCGTGACGTCGTCGTCCGAGTGGGCTTCATCGAGGCACAGCTGTCGGAGGCAGAAGAACGAGACCCACCGCTCGGATGGCCGTCGATGGCGTCGCCGCCGACGGGGACGGCGGAACCGATGGGAACAGCGAGACCGATGTGAACGACGAGAGCCATGTGGATGGCGTGATCGGCGGTACAACCGCGGGCTAACGGCACTCAATGGACTGTCCATCCGTTGCCACGACAGACTGTTAGTTGTTACAGAGCTAGCGGTGTCACGAACACTTCGGACGGCCGTGACAGTCGCGATTTGCAGTCTACCGGACGACTAGCCGCTTTTCGGCCACCGGCGGGCCGAGACAGATAGTGGCGATTCGCTGGATTGTACAGATATCGTTCTCAAATATTCTCGTTTATCCACAGTACTACCTTATCTCGATACCGTCCGTTGTAGGGGTGTATGACTTCGTTAGTTGTGCTTGCGTTCAAGACCATAGACGGTGCGGAACAGGCCCGGGAGAAGCTCTACGAACTCCAGAAACAGCAGCTCATCACACTCGAAGACGCGGCAGTCGTTCGCCGGGACGAGAACGGGAAAGTGAAAGTCAAACAGGCCCACAGCCTCGTCGGTGCGGGCGCGCTCGGGGGTGCCTTCTGGGGAATGCTCATCGGCCTGCTCTTCTGGGCACCGTGGCTCGGACTCCTCGCGGGGGCGGCATCCGGCGCGCTTTCGGGCAAACTCACCGACATCGGCGTCGACGACAAGTTCATCGAGGAGGTGAGCGAGACGATCGAACCCGGCCACTCCGCCCTCTTCTTGATGACCCGCGAGGCACAGGTCGAGCGCGTCAGAGACGAGATGACTGACTTCGACTTCGAAATCATCCAGACGAACCTCTCTCCGGCCGACGAACGGGCACTCAAGGACACGTTCGCTGCCGAAGAAGTCAGCGGGTGAGTCGACGGGAACGGTGTGGCTTTTTGCGGATTCCGTGACGGCCGCACGGTTCGGTGAGTCACGGGTCTCCGTCGACGACGGTGGCCATCCGGAGCCCACATGAGCCGACAACGCGGCATTGCGAGACGGACGACAGAGACTCTCGCCGAGCTGCAGGTCGGCTGGTGGGCGTTCGCGCTCGTCGTCGTCGGCATCGTGGCGTTCGTCGGCTACGTCTATCTCCCGTGGATCGTCTTCGGGCTGTTCGTCTACTACGTGGCACGGCCCATCGAACGCCGGCTCGACGACGTGCTCCCGTCGCGAAACCTGTCGGCTCTCGTGACGCTGACCCTCGTCGTCGTCCCGGTCGTCACGGTGCTGGGAGCCGCGGTGCTCGTCACGGTCGTCGAACTCAGCCGGTTTTTCTCGACCGAGATCGTCGCGAGGCTCGACGAGGCACTGCCGTTCGCGGTCGGCGTGCTCCCACGGGACCCCGCCGAGTTCGGTGCCGTATTCGCCAGCTGGCTCAGCGGTGGCGCGTTTCAGACCGTCTTCGGGTCGATAACGCAGACGGTCGGGTCGGTCGCTGCGACCCTGTTCAACGGCTTCCTGTCGTTGCTGTTCGCGTTTTTCCTCCTTCGGGAGGACGACCGACTCGCCGCGTGGTTCGTCCGAAACGTCGCCGGCGAGGACTCCGACGTCGTCGACTATCTTTCTGCTGTGGACGAGAGATTACAGTCCGTCTACTTCGGCTACACCATCACGATCTTCGTCGTCATGCTCCTGGCGACGGTCGCCTACAGTGCGTTCAATCTCGTCGCCCCGCCGGGGATGCGGATTCCGGCACCGATTCCGCTGGCCGTCGTCACCGGCCTGTTCACCGTCATCCCGCTCGTCGGCCGGAGCATCGTCTACTTTGTCGTCGCTGGCTACCTCGCCACCGTCGCGGTACGGACGGACCCGACGTCGCTGTGGTTTCCCCTCGCGTTTCTGGCCGTCATGGAACTGCCCTTCGACAACCTCATTCGGGTGTACGTCCGCCCGGCCCTGTCGGGGCGACTGGTCCCGATGAGTTTCATCGTGTTCGCGTATCTCCTTGGCCCGCCGCTGTTCGGCTGGTACGGCATCTTCTACGGCCCATTGCTCATGGTCGTCGTCGTCCTGTTCTTCCAGTCGAAGCTCCCGGAACTCGTGGGCCGCGGCGGCGACGCGACACAACCGTCGCAGACCGATACGGTTGACCCGACCGATACGGTCGAACCGTCCGAGAAGGTTGACCCCGCCGAAACAGTTGGCGAGTCGCTCGGGCCGACGTCGGACATAGATTGATGCTGTCCCCGACCCAACAGTAGCCATTCGAACAGGGTGGACTCGGTGTCACGACGTCTCTGTGGCCGGTTCACGCTGTCGAGCTAGAAGATCATGAGCCAAGCGTTACCCGAAGAGAGGATCATCGAGGATGCCAGACGCAACGCCGCCATCGCGTGGGTGCTCACCGCACTCCTCGTGGTGGTCGCCGCCGTCAGCTTCTTCGCTGGCCTGTTCGTCGACATGGCGGTCGCGGCTGTCGCGGCGGCGGTCGTACTCGTACCAGCATTCGCACACCGAACGTGGACCAGGACCGTCCCCTGGCCGATACTGCTGCTCGCGTCGCTGCCGCTGGTCGTTCGGGCGTTCGAACCGTCGTTCCTCGCCGATACGGTCGCCGCGCTCGGCATCGCGGCACTGGCGCTGCTCGTCGTCGTTGTCCTGCAGCTGACGACGACCGTCAGCATGACGCCAAACGTTGCCATCGGCGTCGTCGTAATCGCGACCCTCGCGACCGCCGGGTTCTGGGCACTCGGCTCTGCGGCCTCCGCGAGATATCTCGGAACGGGATTCGTCGAGACCAACGACCAACTCATGGGTATCTTTACGTCCGCGCTGGTGGCCAGTCTCGCCGCCGCGCTCCTCTTCCGCTGGTATTTCGGACGGGTGCTCGAAGCGAACCGCGAGGCGGAACCAATCGAGGAGGTGCGGACCGTATGAAGCTCCGAGACCGGCTGCATCTTTCGAAAGGTCGCCAGTCCCAACTGGTCAGATTCCTGCAGTTCGTGATGGTCGGCATCCTCTCCATCGGCCTCTATCTGGGGAACATGGGCGTCGTGGTCAACGCCGCCGTCGGGCTGCTCGTGACGTTCCTCCCCGCCTATCTGGAGCGTAACTACCGGTTCACGATGGACGTCGCGCTGGTGCTCTGGATTACGGTGGCGATGTTCCTCCACGCGTTCGGGACGCTTCCGCTGCCGGGGTTGGAGTTCACGAGTGCCTACTCAGCGACGTGGTGGTGGGACCACATGACCCACGCACTCTCGTCCTCGTTGGTCGCGGGTGTCGCCTACGCGATCGTCCGCGCACTCGACGAACACAGCGAGTTCATCCACATGCCGCCGAAGTTCCTCTTCGTCTTCATGCTCATGTTCGTGATGGCGTTCGGGGTGGTCTGGGAACTCCTCGAGTTCTACATCAGCGTCGTCTCCGCGCTCCTCGGTGCCGAGACCGTCCTCACCCAGTACGGACTCGGCGACACCGTCCTCGACCTGTTCTACAACTCGGTCGGTGGCCTGCTCGTCGCCATCTTCGGCTCGGCGTATCTCACCGGCGTCTCGGGGCAACTCGCAGAGCGGCTCGGCGCGCAGTCCGCAAAACGGTAGTCGCGGGACGCTCTCTCGGATTGGAGTCAGTCCTGTCCGGCCGTCTCAGTGTCTCCCCGGAGACCGTCCTCTGGACGCTCGACGGCCGTCGGTGCCGGCTCCGGCTCGGCTATCTCTCTCGGCAGGAGCGCGGAGGCCACGAGCGTGAGAAGCACGAGCAACACGAGCAGCAAGAGCGACCCTTGTCCCGCATCGACGATTGCCGTATCGAAGGCACCGGCGACGAGGTCCTGCTCGGCAGGCGACAGTCGAGCCAGGAAGGCCGCCTGCGTCTCCTTCGTCGCCGTCTCGATGGCCGATTGAAGCTGTATCGCCAGCGTGTTCCGCTGTTCGACCGAGAGGTCCGCACCCTGTACAGAGAAGAGCGCGGTGACGACGCCACGGTAATACTGGTTGAGGAGGAACGACCCGATGACTGCCGTCCCGAGCGCGTAGCCCAGCATCGCAGTCGCGTTCAGCGCGCCCGACGCCTCCGAGGAGTCCGCCGTGTCGACGGCCGAGAGCGTTATGTCGATCAGCTGTGCCCCCACGAGACCGAGACCGAGACCGAAGATCACCATCGGGACCACGGTCTGGCTGAGCGTCATCTCTAGGCTCGTCTGCGGAATCAACAGCAGGAGTCCGACTGCCATGAGGACGATACCGCCCTGGATGAGTAGCTTCGGCGAGACGTGCTCCCGCCAGCCAGTGGTGACCATCGACGCGACCAGCGTCGCGAGCGAGAACGGCAGCATCGCCAACCCGGCCTCGAAGGCCGTGTAGCCGACTCCCGACTGCAGGAACACGGGGATGACGAAGATGAACCCGGCCATGACCAGCGAGCGGGCCATGTTCGTGAGTATTCCCGAACTGAACCGTCCGTTCGTGAGGATGCGAATGGGAAGCAGCGGCGACCCACCGGCGCGCTCGACCCGAAGCTCGTGTTGCGCGAAGAGAGCGAAGCCGAGCAGGCCGCCCCCGATGAGCCAGACCGCCGGAGACGTCCCGAACGGGGTCAACTGAACGCCGCCCAGGACGAACGGGCGTCTCGCCACGAGCCAGCCGTACGTGCCACCGGCGAGGAAGCCGGCGACGAGCATCGTCGCACCGACCGCCGAGAGGAGCGCGCCCTGGACGTCGAGCCGGTCGCGCGTCTCGCCGAGTCGCGCTTCGGGGAGATACCGGACGAACACGAGCGTGACGAGGACGACGAGCGCTTCGAGTGCGAAGCCCCACCGCCAGCTGGCGTACGTGGTCAGCGCGCCCCCCAGGATGGGACCGACGGCCGCGCCGGTCGCGTTCACCCCTGCCAGAATGCCGAGGGCCTTCGCACGGTCTTTCCCCTCGTAGCTGAGGACGAGCACGGTGAAGGTCAAAGGGAGCAACACGGCGGCCGCGGCTCCCTCGACGAACGACCAGCCGAGATACAGAACGAGCGGATTCCAACTCACTGCTGCGAGCAGCGTCCCCGCTGCGTAGACGACGAGCGTGACGGTCATCAGCCGTCGCAACCCGACCATCGTCGCGAGCTTCCCGCCGGGGAGGATGAGCGCGGCCATCACCAACGAGTAGACCGCAATCGCGCCCTGTACGACGGAGACGCTTGTATCGAGATCGACAACGATGGCGGGGATGGCGACGTTCATCAGCGTCGAGTCGATGACCGCGATGAACATCGCGAGACTCACCGCGATTGCTGGCCCCCAGTACTCAAGCCCCGTCGCTCGTTCGTCTGTGGGCGAACCGGCTGGCGTGTCACTACGTGTCCCGTCAGTACTCATGAAGAGAGAACTTCGCGGTTGTGCTACATCAACTCGTACTCTCTCACGCCGGACAGTCTCTGTTTCCGTCGTTTCGCTGGCGTCCGAGCGAGCATCTCGCGCATCGAATATTTATCACAGGAAACCGACTAGCAATGGGGACAGTAATGGCTACAACACGAGAAACGGCGTCGAGAACAGCGTCGTCGACCACCGAACCACTGGACGAGCCAGTCGATACGAGACTGCGGCTTGCGGTCGGCGTGATCACCATCGGAATCGGTTTCTTCGCGATCGCGATGCCACTCGTCACCGGCGTCTTGGTGAGCGTGTGGCTCGGGCTGTTGCTGATCGTCGTCGGTATCGTCCGCACGGAGGCATTGAAACATCGGTCCGACGTCCGTTTCGGAAGCGTGGCCGCAGAGGTGCTCCGCGCCAGCCTCTACGTCGTCGTCGGACTCATCCTCCTCTTGCTCCCGCTCGAACCGTCGCGTCTCTCGCTGGTGCTCGCGATTCCGGTCGTCATCGACGGGATCGGCTTCCTCTCGCGTGCTGCACGTGTCGAAACGGGACCGTGGCGGTCCGCGCTCGTCGGCGTCGCACTCGTCTGCATCTCGGTGCTCCTCGTCGTCGGGTGGCCCGGAAGCACCGCAGTCCTGCTTGGGGGTCTCTTCGGAGGAGGACTCGTGCTGGTCGGGGCCGTGGCCGTCCTCTCGTCCGTTTCGTCGGAGCTGCAGTGATCACTGAGTCGGGTATGGTGACGTGGTTATTCTGTGCTTTTTCGACCTTCTCACTGCAACCACGTCCTGTTCTGAATCACGGTCGTCCTGAGCGGCGTGTCGCTGCCACGGTCTCTCGTGGATTGAGCAACTCAAGAAAACCAAGCGGGGACACGTGAACAGATGCTCAGGACCCTCACCGAGTAAGAGGCCTGCGTGAAAGCCTGAAGAGAATGCAGAAGTAGTTAGAACAATTCGCATCAGAATTCACTAACAGATCCACGGAGGGAGCCCCGATATGATCCACATTTACATTTATCAGACATTCCCTGAATATCTTGGTTTAATTTTGCCTTTATTCGATAGTACGGGGTGAATTATAGATAATGGATGTTAAAATGGAGTCTACACGACATCATTCTGTGGCAAGCAGAATGGGTCTACCAGAGTGAGATCCGTGTCACGTTTCCATCGGCTGAACTCTTTTGCCAACGAGATAGACGCCATTTCTAAGTGGATCTCACTGGCTAATGAGCACGAGAATTCCGACACGAATAATGTCAGTCACGAGCGGTCAAAATATCCAATGAGTCTTGTATTGGTACTCCTCAATACCTCCACATCCTGTCTCGAACGAAGCACAAGGTTCACGAGCTGCTCAGGTCCCAATCCAGGGGCACTGGGTAACGGTGGCCGATGTGGTGCTCTCTACTGTAACACCGCCAACCCACAGGCTATCAAAAAATCCGTACCAATGGTTTACTGGGAATCAAACTGGGCGTGCAGTCTCTCGCTGATATCCCGGTACGCTTGGTGTACCTTCTCAATATCGATAGGGTCTCCAATCATAGCGAAGAATCCGTGGGTTAGATCCTCATAGTTGGAGAACGAGGTGGAGACATTCGACTTTCGGAGCCGTTCCGCATACAGTGCACCGTCGTCCCTGAGTGGGTCGAATCCGGCAGTGAGTACGGTGGCTGGTGGCAGCCCGGAGAGATCATTCGCCTTTCGCGGCCACGCGTAGTAGTTCGCGTCGTCGATGTCTGAGTCGGTGTACAGCTCGTAAATCATATCGACGATGTCTGCGGTGAGGTCGTACCCGGTTGCGTTTTGCTTGTAGGCCTCACTCGTTCGAGCGTCACCGACGGCAGGATAGATCAGCACTTGGTGTGCCACCTTGGGACCGTCACGATCACGGGCCAACAGAGCGGTTGCAGCGGCCAAGTTACCACCAGCACTATCCCCCATTACGATTGTCTGATCTGGGTCGACACCGAGTTCGGCCGCTGAATTGGAGACCCATTCAAGAACCGAGTAGCAATCGAGAAGTCCGGCCGGGAACGGGTTCTCTGGTGCTAATCGATAGTCGACACTGACAATCGGATAGCCTGTCACGTTGGCCATCTTCCGACACACTCGATTGTGTGTGTCGATGCTACCGGAGATCCACCCACCCCCGTGGAAAAATACGATCGAAGGAGAACTCTGAGAACGGTCTGCTCGGGGTTCGTATTGTCGGACCGGAATCTCGCCATTCGGGCCGAGGACAGTATCGTCAGAAACTCTTTCGATCGGAATTTCGAGATCCGAACTGAGAGGACTCTCAGCGTCCATCTGACGTAACTCTTCGACGGTCAACTCGCTTGCAGGTGGGTCATCAGAATCGGCATCCCCCTCAAGATGGTCAGCGATCAGTGGATGCACTTCATCTGCTCTCGATGGAGTCGTCGTTATCGTCGTATCTACGGGTGAAGTCATGGCTATTGACGCGGAATTTTCCGTAATTTATACCTGTCCCATACTGTTAAATATGTTCTCATGTGCAAGACACGAAATTACACACCTCCGGGGACATCCCAGAAAGCCACAGGGCAGTTAGTCGAGATTAACTGAGGGTATTCTCGACGAGTCGGACCTGCATCGAGAAGGCGAACCCCGCATAGACGAGTACGAACGCCACAGTGAACACAGTCGTCGTAAGGAGCAAGGCGAGTGTGAGAACGCCCATCGTCATCGAGGAAGTCGGGTTCGAAGCGACCCACTGAACGCCGAATCGGAGCGCGTCTTTCCCGGATTGCCCCTGAGAGAGTCCCACGAACGTAGGGACGAGAACCAATGAGAGATAGACCCCCACATAAAATGTCAGAACCATGATTGCGAGCCGGAGGATGGTGAATTCGAGTGTCAAGACATAGAGATACGAAGCTGACAGTCCGAAAAACAGGGGTGGCAGTAGCCCGAACACGGTGGCTGGTATCGCCCGTCGGCGGACCACACGGAAGACCTGGGTGGGATTGACTCGGTTCCGGTCGGAGTTCAGTTCCCGAATCGCAGTGTAGGCTCCCAACGTCGCAGGACCGATGGTGATAACTGGGAGACAGCTTACCGTCCAAGCGAGGCTGATAACGACAAGCCAGTAGCTATTGTTGTAGACGAACCTGCTTGTCCCGGAGAGACCATCTCCGAGCCGTTTCACCGAGGCGTTCGCCATCACTATCCGGTCCCTGCCTGCATCTGGACACTCGAGATAAGCTTATCCTGGAAGATGAGGAACACGACGAACAACGGCAACGAGATGACTGCCAACCCAGCCATCATCCGGCTGACGTTGTCCGAGTAGACGCTTTGGAAGGTTGTCGCCCCGACGGGCAGCGTGTAGGCTGTGTCGTTGTTGAGAACGATCAACGGCCAAAGATACTGGTTCCACGACCAGACGAACATGAAGAGAGCAAGTGCCGTGATTACTGGGAGAGCAAGAGGGACGATGATCTGCGCGTAGATTCTGAACGTGGAGAAGCCGTCCATCCGAGCGGATTCCTCCAGTTCCTCCGGGATGTCACGGAAGAACTGAACGAGGAGGAAGACACCGAGCGGTGTCGCAGTGAACGGGAGAATGATCGCCCAGTAGGAGTTCGTCCACCCGATCTGCGTGATCAGCGTGAACAGCGGAATGATGTTCACGTGAGGAGGAACCATGAAACTCGCGATAATGGCTGCGAACAGCACACGCTGGCCTCGCCACTCGAGTCTCGTCAGTGAGAACGCGACCATAGAGTCGACAACGAGTACGAGTACCGTTGTGACGGTTGAAATCACGAACGTGTTCCAGATCCACCGGTAGACCAGATCCGAAGACGTGAATATCTCGATCCAGTATCGGAAGGTGATCTCCGGGGGAATCCATTGGAAGCCCGAGGACACCGACGCCGGTGTCACCGAAAGCGAGAACATCCGGAACAGCGGGACGGCGAACAAGAACGCCAGCCCGTACATCGCGACATAAACACCTGCAGTATACAGGGTTTCGCGGCTCAGTGAAACGTCACTAAGAAGCGAGTTGCGGACAGACATTAGCTTTCAACCCCCCGACCGATAACAGCGTAATTGAGCATGGAGATGCCCACGAGGAGCAACATGATAACGTATCCGACAGCGGCGCCGTATCCCAGGTCGAACGTTCTGAATCCCAACTGGTAGAGATAATACACTAAGGTCACAGTCGACTCGCCGGGTCCCCCGTCAGTCATCGTTTGGACCTGACCGAACACCTGGAACTGGAAGACGGTTCCTGCGATAAGAACGAAAATTATCGCGTTCTTCATCTGCGGGAGCGTCACGTTCCAGAACTGTCTCAACGGGCCCGCACCGTCGAGTTGGGCAGCCTCGTAGAGACGTTCAGACACGCTCTGGCGTGCAGCAAGGAGAACAGCGAAGTAGAACCCCGCCTGCCACCAGATCGTGACCAGTGCGAGAGCAGGCAGAGCAAACAGCTGACTGCTCAGTACGATGCCGAAGAATTCCCTGAGATACACCGTGAAGACGCCGTTTGTGGAATACAGCTGTAACCAGAGAAAGCCGACGATAGAGACCGTCATGACGTACGGAACGAAGTAGAAGAACTGGAGCAGCTTCGTCCCTGCTACCCCGCGATTGACACCCAGTGCTAGCACCATGCTCACGACCAGAAGTGACGGAACGGTGAGGACGACGAACCAGACGGTGTTCTTCAACGCTTGCCAGAACAGCGGATCCTGGATCAACGTGGAGTAGTTAGCGAGTCCGATGAATTCGGACTGCGCTGGTTGTAGGAGATTCCACTCGAAGAAGCTCATGTAGAACCCCTTAAGCAGGGGGTACAGCATGAAAACGGCGAATACAGCCAAGTAAGGGAGCGCGAACAGAATACCGTTGAGAGTGTCGCGGTCTACCCAGTCAGTAGACAACAATCCCCTCTCGTCGTTGGTTGGTCTGATTGGCATCGGTAGTCGACAGATTAGTTCATCCGGCTGCTGATGGCGTTTGCAGCCTTCGTGATTCCTTCCTGTGGCTCAACGTTCTGTGCGTAGATGTTCGACAGCGGCCCACCGATCTCGGAGGCATAGAAGTTGACGTCGGTCTGCGGCTGATATCGGAGCTGGTCGTTTTCAGCCATCTCCGAAAGGGTCTTGATCACGTCGTATTCTTCGTAGAGCGGATGGCTGGTGACGACGTCAGACTCGGCAACTTCGGGCGTCGACGGCAGGTGAGCTGCTCCAGTCCCCCACACGGGGTTGTTCTGGGTGATGTATTCGACGAATTGGACTCTGGCTTTCTTCTCGGCTTCCGTATGCTCCGGGTTCGACGGGAAGAAGAAAGCGTTGCTCTCACAGAACGTCTTTTTCTCGCTTCCGTCGAAGCCCCACGGTGCGTGGTACGAGAAGTCCAGGCCGTCGATGACCTCGTTACTCTCGTTCTGGAAGCGGTTAACTGTCCAGTTACCGAGGAATCCCATTCCCGCTTCCCCGTTTTTGAAGTCGTTGATGCGGACGTTCTGGTCGGAGAGGTCATTCGTGGCGTCCCAGCCGTGTTCCCCGGTAACTGACGAGTAGAACTCGGCTGCCGCAGCCCCTTCCTCCGTCTCGTGGAACACTGGCTCACCGGTGGTCCAGTCACCGTTCTTGAACACTCTGCCTCCCTGCTGTCGGAGCAGGGAGTAATACACACGGAATCCCTCGTACACGTTGTTGTACGTCTGGAGGAAGAACGGCCGCTTGTCTGTGTTCTGTTTGATTGCGTTCGCCGCCTCGAAGAGTTCGTCTTTCGTCGTCGGCTCCATCGGAGCGTTCGCCTCTTCGAGGACGGTGTTATTGGTCGCCAGCATCATTCCGTGAATGTCCATGGGGAGTGCGACGACGTTGCCGTCGGCGGTCGCAGCGGGTTCGACGACGTCGTAATACGGGTTCAGCCCGTCCGCCAGGTAGTCGTCAACTGGGTCGAGAATCCCCAACGAGTCGAAGTACGTCGAGAACGACATCCAATACGAGGCCACGTGCGGCGTGTTACCGGACGCAGCGGCCGTCGTGAGCTTCGTTGGGACCTCACCGAACGGGACTGACTGCGTGTTCACGGAGATGTGGGGATACTCTTCTTCGAAATCGCTCGTCAGTGACTGCAGTTCTGCGGCTTCGGTGCCACCGAACGACTCCCACAGTGTAATTTCGACTTGCTCTTTGCTCGAAGTCGTGTTACTACCACTGCCTCCAGTGCTCCCCTCACCGTTATCGGTGTTTCCGTTGTTACTCCCGCCCCCAGTACAGCCGGCGAGACCTACAAGACTCCCCGTACCGAGCGTTTTGATGACCTTCCGTCGGCTGGACTGAGAGGTGCTATCTCTGCTAACCATGATTGTGCTATTCAGAAGTATATACTTAACTATTGTGTATCAACGAATATGTGGGACCAAGAAGAGTGTCTGACCCTGAACTTGCGCAATATTGAAATACAAGGGCTAGATGAGGGACAATATGGGTTCGATAGAGGTTGACAACGTGCGGAAAGTCTATGACTCGAAAGACGGGGACATTGTTGCGGTAAATGGAGTCTCGTTGTCAGTTGATGACGGTGAGTTTGTTACGATCGTTGGACCATCGGGGTCGGGAAAGTCGACATTGCTCCGGATGGTCGCCGGGCTGGAGTCGATCACGGACGGGACGATCTCGATTGACGGGACGGTCATCAATGATCTGTCTCCGCAGAACCGCGGCGTTGCCATGGTCTTCCAAGAGTATGCGTTGTATCCCCATATGAACGTCAGGAAGAATATGTCGTACGGACTGAAACTGACGACTGATCTCCCGAGTGAGGAGATCAGAGACCGAGTCGAAGAGACGGCGGAGATGATGGGAATCGAAGACCTCCTCGAGAAGAAGCCGGGAAACCTCTCGGGGGGGCAACAACAGCGGGTGGCGACAGGGCGAGCGATCGTACGAGATCCGGAGGTGTTCCTATTCGACGAGCCGTTGTCCAACCTGGACGCGAAATTACGACTCCACATGCGGACTGAACTTCAACGTCTCCAAGAGGACCTCGGTACCACTTCACTGTACGTCACCCACGATCAAACAGAGGCCATGACGATGAGCGACCGGATCGTAATACTTGATGGCGGTGAGATTCAGCAAGTTGGGACACCAGAGACTGTGTACGCTGAGCCAACTAATGTCTTCGTGGCGGACTTTATCGGCAGTCCCTCGATGAACTTCTTCGACGTCACTCTTGACGGCACTCGTCTCGTCGGGGCTGATTTCGAATACAAGATCTCGGACGAAATCGCCGAACGCGTCAAGCAACATACGAACAGCTCCGAGCTCCTTTTGGGTATCCGTCCGGAGCACATCAGCATCGACAACGAAAGTGACGGTGCGATCGAGGCACAGTTAGACGTGCTTGAGCACGAAGGTAGCGACAACTACCTGTACTTGGTTAAAGAGGAAACCGAGTGGACCGCGAGGGTTCCAGGGAACCAGATGCTGGACGCAGGTAGTCACGTTTCACTCACGCTCCCCGAGGAGCACATTCATCTGTTTGAGAAATCGACTGAGCGGAACATCCTTGTCGAAGACGAACCATCTCCCGTCGTACAGTAAGGCAAAATACCGATCTCACCCCAATCGCTCTTCGGCTTCCGGTTTCTGTTCGAGACTCCCTTTTGTGGTTACTCTGTAAAGCACGGATGTCCCGGACGTATCTGTCATCTCATCGTATCTCTGGATTAGTGACAACGGGACCAGGTACGCAACAGGCTGGCTCGACCGAACCTACCCGATGGAACCGGAGACATTCATTACACGACTAGTGGTGTAATTTTGGCGGATTATACACCACAAGTTGTAGCACAAGTGAACACCGTATTCACGAACACATGGGCTGGATAACTGCCACTCGAATTTTTGTAGAGGTGGTATACGAACTTCAGCAACGGGTATTCCAGCACAGATCACGTGATTCGGTTACTGTTCTGACACCGTTCCGGGTTGCCTTCTCAACCTGCAGGGCACTCGCCGACCGGTTAGTGGAGTTGTAGGACACGTGTCGTGAGGAAAACATGCAAGACTCGTGTAAACACAGTTTTGCGGCTGACTCTTCGTTCCTGGACCAGTCCCACGGCCATCTTGAGCGTAACAAACAGATCATCGCCAGATATTGCACTATTTGGTGGCACTAACGTCGTTCTACCAGAAAGAACGAACTCAAGCGTTTCTCACGGCATATGCAGAGAAGAACTGACTCCACCGGTACTGAACTGGTCAATAGTGCGTCGCCAAGAACTCTCTTTCCAGAATAGTATTGTTCTATACGCTCAAATCTACACTTTGCTGATTCCGGCATCAGACATCTCGACTGTAACCGACCTTGACGTCGCCTCCAACTGAGTCATGTTACTAATATCTCACTCACAAACCCACCTATTTCAGCCGCGGCAATACCGATACCGTCGAAAACTGGCTGCAAATCTTCGCTTTCGTATGAGTTCAGCTACCCTGAACACTGTCCAAGATTACCACTGATTTTATTAGGGTGGAAAGGATTCGAACACGAAGAGATGGAGACCTCGGGACTCGTGGATACGCTGGAAGAGGCCGGGTTAGCACCTTACCAAGCGAAAGCATACGTCGGACTACTTGAACTCGAGACGGGATCCGCACAAGAGATCGCCAATGCAAGCGGTATCCCGAATGCACGAGTCTATGACGTACTGCGAGACCTCGAAGAGATGGGGTACGTAGAATTATACGAACAGGATACTCTTCGGGCTCGTGCTCTTGACCCAGACATCATCACCGAGGATTTGAACCGTAGAATCAAACGCTTCGAGAAAGCGACAGACGAGATACAAACGCGATGGCAACGACCCTCCATAGACGACCACACGATTAGCATTATCAGACGGTTCAAGACTATTCTGGAGACTGCAAAGCAGTTCATCTCGGAAGCAGATACACAGATCCACGCGACGCTCACCCGTAAACAATACGACAAATTAGAGTGGGATCTCGCTAAGGCGTATCAACGGGGTGTGACAGTTAACGTGACGATTTTGCAAAGTAATCACGGTGAATCATTGAAGCAAGAGCATATCGAGGGGGTTTGTACGGCTGTCCGCGAGCGTCCTCACTCTTCTCCATTTATCCTCATCGCTGATCTCGAGAAAACAGCATTCGCACCTGACCCCATCTCGATCGAAGAGTACGGAGTCACGTTGGAGAATCGCTCGTTTACCCACGTGTTCTTTTGGTACTTCTTGTCGTTTATGTGGCTCCCCTGGTCGGAACTCTATTCGGAAGTCGGCGAAAAGACGCCGATCAGATACGCAGACATACGCGAGTTTATCATCGACTACGAGCCGTTTTTGATGGACGGAGCGACACTGAAAGTCGTCGTGGAGGGTCTGGATATTCAAACACAAGAAGCCCGGCAGCTCTCCGGTACTGTCGTCGATATCGCGTATGCAGACGAACTCTCGTTCATGTCCGATTCAAACCCATTGAAGCTGATGGGTATTGCTTCGATTTCGATACAGACTGACGAAGGGGTCTACACGGTTGGCGGGTGGGGTGCACAGTATGAAGATATCGAGGCACGCCGCATCACCGTTGTCGAAAGCGAAAAGGAGTCTTGAGCGACGTATCGACCCGACTTGGCGTGAAGAGAACGCACGCATCACAACCGAAACTCCGAGGCTGTGTTGAGGAGAGTACCAATTGTTTGTATCGCAATATGGGATTTATCGGTCATCGCTGGTGTACGTTTCGCCAACGGGTGGCATCGACGCAACCGACGTTTCCGGCCCGCACAGTCCCTCTGTCACCGCTGTCAACGAATATGACCTCCAACAGCTATTTCACCACCTCGGTCGAACGCCGACCGTATGGTCCACTGCCCCGAATGTCAAACGTCCCTCGAAACCATCGACGACATCGAGTTCGTCGAGATGGACGCCCGAACCGGCTTCATCAGAGCCTCCAAGCGGTTCTACACGAGTAACTGCGCCGCGTGCGGCGCGACCATCGGCAGCGGCGTCGCCGGTGCGAAAGCCAACGGCGGAGGTGCCGTCTGATGGTTCACTGCCCCGAGTGCGAAGAGACTCTCGAAGAACAGTCCGACGTGGAGTTCCTCGACATGGACTCGACGACCGGTTTCTTCCGCGCCTCGAAGCGGTTCTACCTCGTCGCCTGCGGCCACTGTGGTGCTGCTATCGGCAGCGGCGTGGCTGGCGCGAGATAGAAATTAGTCCCGCCGCTCGAAGCGGTAGGTCACGACCTCGTCGCTGTCGTCCCACTCGAACCCTTCTGGATGGACGCGCTCCATCCGCTGTTTGTACGCGTCGAGCGACTCGGACCCTTCGCGCTGGGCGTCCTCGTCGGTGAAGTCGCCGAGCGTCCGCCGGTCGACGCTCACGACTTCGAAGGACTCGCCGTCGATGTCGAAGGTGTCGCCCGCCTCGGCGTAGCGGTTGCTCGCGCCGCGGGTCAGCTGGGTGATGTCGCCGCTGACGACGGCCTGCTTCACGCGCTCGTTGGGAAGGAGGCTGTCGACGTCGATCTCGGACATAACCACACGTAGGGATGGCGGCGTGAAAACCCCTGTGCAGGCGGCGAGGGCGGCAAAACTCTCTCGATTGTTATCGCGCTTCCCGAGGGTCGTGGCCGCCGGTCGCCGAGCACTGGTAACTGGAAGAATGACCCAGAATCTGCACTGAATAAGTTAGAGAGCTAGTCTAGGATTCTAATCAGAGAACTACATTTGCCACGTTTTCGTCTTGCGGTTATACTAGTTACACTAATGAGTTATACTCAATAGTAGGTGCGAAGAGATGTGCAATCAGAGTGACGATGGTTCACTCGTCGATAAGCTCGCTGACGTGGTCGGCGCGTTCCTCGGCTTCGATGTGGGAGTAGGCATCGCGCGTCGTCTGTTGGCTTCGGTGGCGGAGGAGATCCTGTGCAGCACCGCGGTCCTTCCGGAAGACCACGTCGCCGATGCCGCGGCGGGCGGCGTGGAGCTTCAGATACTCGCCGTCAATGTCGATGTCGGCCTCCTCGCAGAGCGTCCGGACGCGCTTTCGCATCCCGTCGACAGTCACTGCTGGAGGATCGATACCATACTCGGTGAGAACGCCGTCGACGTCCCGCTCACCGAGGAGTGACTCGATTTCGTCGTCCTCAAGCCCGTTCTCCTGGAGTCCTTCTCGGGCGGCACGGTACTTCGAGGGTGCGTGCTCGGTGGGGAAGACGGGCCACTCGTCGCTCGGCGGGTCGAGCAGCTCGCGGTATCGGCGGACGGCGGACCGCGCCTGCGACGGAAGCGGCGTCCGTTCCCACTCGCCGGACTTCCCGTAGACCGTAAGCACACCACGGTCGAGATCGACGCGTTTCCACCGCAGCCCCTGTCGTCCCTCGCGACTGTCACCGGATGCCCGGAGTACCTCGGCCCCGCGCACGCCGCTAAAGGCCAGAAGCGAGACGAACGCCCGGTCCCGACATTCGACGAGCGCGTCGGTTCCGCGGTCGTCGACGGCGTCGCGGGCGCGTTCCCCGACGAACTGGAGGAAGCGATCACGCGTCTCGGGGTCCCAGAACTGCTGTGTACGCTCTCTGTCGTCCGTGGGTAGTGCCTCGCGAGCCCGCTGTTTGAGTGCCGGGTTCTGGCCGAGATGGCCGTCGCGGACGCACCACGAGAGAAACCCCGAGAGCCAGTCGAAGTACGTGTGGGCGGTCGTCGCTTCGATGTGGCCGTCGGCAGCGCGGTGACGCAGCCGCTGGGCGTACCGTCGCATCGTCCGCGTCCCGCTGTCGTCATCGTCGAGGACTGCGAAGTCCAGGCTCCCGCGCTCTGCGGCCCAGTCGGCCCACGTCGTCACGGCCGTCCGCGCCGTCCGCTTCGAGTACGACGAGTCGAGCGAGCGGACGTAGGCGTCGATAGCGCGGCGGACGGCATCCTTGCCGTCACTCACGGCCGACACCCCGCGAGCGACGGGCGTCTCTCACTGGAGCCGCCTCTTTCGGCCTCGAACCCGGGCAGTGTGGCGAATGCATCGGTGTGGCTCGACCGACAGCGGCGACCCCCATAAATCTACTCTCGTTTACTGGGCTAAAACAGAGTGGATGTCCCACTCGGCCGAAGTGGTCTGAGTGGCCGTCTCGCCACTGATGGCGCGAGTATTCGGGTTGCTTCAGCTATTGTAAATTGCATACTGCTATATCGAATTCTGTCTTGGCCGTGGTCGCGTGGCGAAACGCCGACGGCCGAGCGTCACTTCCGGGGTCGCGCCCGCTACGGGCGTTTTGGAGCGTGTTCGTGCAGGTGTCCGCTCGCGGGCACCGACCGATGCGTCGCTGAGACGCTTGCAGTCGTCGTCTCGGCGAGTGTCGGGCGTCTCGGCAGGTGTACGGGGCGACAGTCGTCGCGGAACCTCAGAATCAGCTGTCGAAAAAGAAGGGCGGAACCGTGTTCTCGGCTACGGGAAGTTTCCTCAGACCGACTCGAACGTCCAGAGCTGGTTGCCGTTACCGCTCCAGGACCACTGCTGGACGTTGGCACCGTCCGACGTCGAGGAGTTCGACACCTCGACGGCCTTGTCGCTGTGGACCGGCTGGATGTGGTACTGGCCGTTGCCCTGGTCGTGGAGTTCGAAGCGCTGGTTGTCGTTGCCGTAGTCGGTGTACTGCTGGACGTTCGCGCCGTCGTCGGTCGACGAGTTCGCGACGTCGAGGGACTTCCCGCTGTTGACGTTCTCGATGCGGTAGACGCCGCTGCTCGTCTCCTCGACGTTCCACTGTTGGTTCGAGCCGCCGCCGTAGGAGTACTGCTGGACGTTGGCACCGTCCGACGTCGAGCCGTTCGCGACGTCGAGGGATTTCCCGCTGTTGACGTTGGTGATGCGGTAGGTGCCGGTGGCGACGGAGCCCGAGGAGCCGCTGTCGCCGCCCGACCCGCCACCGCCGCCACCGCCGCCGGTCGTGCCGATGGTGACGTTCGAGCTTCCGCTGCTCTGGTAGCCCTCGGTCGCCATGATCATGTAGTCGTGGTTCCCCATGTTCATCCCGTTTGCAGCCCACGCGTCGAAGTGGTTGCCGGTGGTGATGGTCCCGCTGGACCGCCTGGACTGACGGACGCTCCAGTACTGGTAGAACGTGGCCGTCCCCTCGATAGAGGGCTTCTCGACGCGCTCCGTCCGGTAGATGTCGTAGGTCTCACCGTCGGTGGTGTGAGTACCCATGAACTCCCCGTCGGGTCGGTAGCTGCCCCAGTTCTCGACGATGTAGTATTCGACGAGCGGATCTCTTGTCCAGCCGTAGAGACAGAGATAGGCGTTCCCCGAGGGGTTGAACGAGGCGGAGTAGTCCACCTGTCGACGCCCTCCGGTGCTCCAGCCCTTGCCACAGACGAAGTTGCCCGTGTCGCTCCACTGGGTGCTGTAGTTACCGCCGTCACCCAACGTCATCGAGACCGTCCCCTCTGCGTTGGTCCAGAAGGAGTAGAAGTAGCCGTCGTCGGTCCCCGTCTGGTTCGTACTGATCGCAGCAGCCGGGGAGGCCATGGCCCCGAGACCGAGACCGGCCGCGACGGTCGTCGCCGCCGCCTTCATGTAGCCGCGTCGGCTGACTCGGCCGTCGCGCTGTGTCTCCGCTTCTGTGCGTTCCTCGGATCGTCGTGACTCCGTGTCGTCATGCATGCTAGCAATCCACCTGCAACCCAACAATACGAGCCATCCGTAATAAATATTATGAACACCCTACTTTTGTTATCTCTCTGAACCAATAATAAATAGTCCCCTTGGATGTCGAACGGGATGCTTTCGACTCCGAGTGCTACACGGCGCGAAACTCGCCCGGGCGGTCACTCGTGCCGCTCGGTTACTCGGTCGGATACGCCTCCGACTCGCGGAGTATCCTGGACTCGTCGAGGTTCCAGCCGTCGAGATACTGCTCCTCGGCGAGGACGAGTTCCGCGAACAGCTCACGCGAGGCCTCTGGCGGGAGTGTCCGGACCTGCTGGTCGATACGGAATCCTCGGAAGGCGTGGTCGAGATCGCCCGTGCGCGACGCCTCGATGACCGTCTCTTGGGTGTCGATGTGGCCGCGGATCATACTCCGCACGGGTCGCGGGAACCCGCCCGCCGCGACGGGCTGGACGTCGTCCTCGCGGACGACCGCGTTCGTCTCGACGACGGCGTCGCGCTGGAGGTCGTCGACCTGCCCCTCGTTGGGGAGGTTGACGTTGGTGACGAACGGGCCGTCGCCGGTGAGCGCGGCGAGGATGTCCATGAACGTCTCGTTCGAGGATTCGAGCGTGAACTCCCGCTCGCCGTTCATCCACGCCTCGACGTCGGTCGTCTGCTCGGATTCCGCCGGCGTCCAGTGCTTGGCCCGGTAGTCGCTGCCGGTCCGCTTGACGCCCCAGCGGTTGAGCGTCTCCTTGCCACCCCGCAGGAACGACGTCGCGTACTCGACGAGATGGCGGTCGCCAGCCGCGGGCAGTATCCCGAACGTCCGGTAGAGTTCCCACGTGACCTGCCAGTTGTCGGTAAAGACGCTCTCGCCATCGAGGTCCTCGGCGGTGAACGTCCGTCGCGCCTCCTCGCGGTCAGCGAGGTCGGCGAGCAACGGCCAGAGGTCGACGCCGTCGCACTGTACCTCGTCGACCCAGGTGAAGTGGTTGATCCCCTTGACGTTCACCGAGACGTCCTCACGGCTGGCGTCCATCCCCAACTCCTCGCGCGCGTAACGAGCGAGGCGGTCACGCGTCCCCAACACTTCGTGACAGAGACCCAGCGCGTTGATGCCGGGATACTCGTCGTAGAGTGCCCGCGTGACAAACGTGACGGGGTTGGTGTAGTTGAAGACCCACGCGTCGGGGCAGTGCTCACGGACTGCGGCCGCGAACTCCCGGTACAGCGGGATGGTCCGCATCGCTCGGAAGATGCCGCCGGGACCGATGGTCGCCGCGACGGCCCCGTAGATGCCGTACTCCTTCGGGATGTCGAGGTCGTGGACGAACGTCTCGGCCGGGTCGAACTGCGTCGACAGGATGACCACGTCCGCCCCGTCGAGTGCCTCGTCGATGGCGTCGGTCGCCTCGTAGTGCCACTCCGCGACGGCCTCCTCCTGCCGTTGCACCCAGTTGCCGAACCGAGCGTTGCGCTCGGCACTCTCGACGTTCACGTCGTAGAGCCGTACGTCGCCGCTGATGTCGGCCAGCGCGAGATCGCGGATGAGCGCGGGTGCCCACTGTCGGCTCCCGCCGCCGATGTACGCGATACTGAGGTCGTCCGAGTCGATGCGTCCGCTGGAGTCGAGTGAATCGACTGTCATCTACTCGGCGAATCACGGAGGAGCGGTTTATATATGAGGGTGAGTCACACGGTCGCCGGGGACGGCGCGGAGACACCGTCGGTCACGTTCACGTCCACTGACCGCCACGGCGACACTGTCGCCGACCCCGAACGGAGCGCGGTGACGCTCAGGTGCTCAGGAGTCGAGCGCGTCTTTGACGGCGTGGTAGGCCGGTTTCGGCTGGTTACGGTCGTCGAACAGGAGCGGGTCGCCGGTGTACCGCTCGGCGAAGTCCCGGAAGCCCCGAATCCACGAGTTCGCGTCGCCGACGCCCCACGTCACCAGCGTGTCGACGCCGGTGTCGAGACAGACCTCGACCACGTCGCGGTAGAACGCCGCCTGCTGCTCGAGGGCGTCTTCGGGAGCCTCACCGGCGGGGAAGGCGACGTCCATCTCGGTGATCTGCACGTCGAGTCCGAGTGCCTGGAACCGTCGGATGTTCTCCGCGATGGACTCGGGGTCGGGCCACTCGCCGAGCGCGTGGAGCTGGAGCCCGACGCCGTCGATAGGAACCCCACGGTCGAGGAGCCGTTCGAGCAGGTCGTAGATCGCGTCGGACTTCTCGTTGACCGCGTCGGCCCCGTAGTCGTTGTAGTAGAGGTCTGCCTCGGGGTCGACCTCGTGGGCCCACTCGAAGGCGCGGTCGAGATACGTCTCGCCCATCGCCTCGTACCAGACCGTGTCGCGCATCGTCCCGTCGTCGTCGACGGCCTCGTTCACGACGTCCCAGACATCGACCGTCTGTCGGTACCGCCCGGCGACCGTCTGGATGTGCTCGCGGAGGAACTCCGCGAGCTGGTCGTCCGTGTAGTCCCACGGCTGGAACCACGTCGGTGTCTGGTTGTGCCAGACCAACGTGTGGCCGCGAACCGCCATGTCGTTCGCCCGCGCGAAGTTGACGATGGCGTCCGCGTCGCCGAAGTCGTACGTGTCCGGCGTCGGACGGAGCGGTCCCATCTTCAGCGCGTTCTCCGGCGTCACCGCGTTGAACTCGTCGCGGACGCGGGCACGGTAACTCACGTCGTTTCGGAGCGCGTCCGGGTCGACGGCGACACCCAGATCGAACTCACGGCTATCAGCTGCCTGTCTCAGTGACTTGTCTGACGACATCGTCCTGTTCTGTGCGGAAGACGACCAAAAAACTACGCCCACTCGTGACGCGCTCCGGCCGACGCCGACGCAACGACCCAA
Organism: Halogranum gelatinilyticum; assembly: GCF_900103715.1. Lineage (NCBI taxonomy): Archaea > Methanobacteriati > Methanobacteriota > Halobacteria > Halobacteriales > Haloferacaceae > Halogranum > Halogranum gelatinilyticum. The sequence goes on from NZ_FNHL01000008.1 coordinate 31,274, forward strand.
ATCTTTACCAACGGACAGTGAAACTCCGTGACATGGAGTTTCAGAACCCTGTCCTTCCAGGCACGCATCCGGACCCGAGCGTCTGTCGCGTCGGCTCGACGTTCTATCTCGCAGTGAGTTCGTTCGAATACTTCCCCGGCGTCGCACTGTACCGCAGCGACGACCTGGTCTCGTGGGAGCAGATCGGCCACTGTTTCGACCGCGAGAGCCAACTCGACCTCAGCGAGACCGAGACGTCGAACGGTATCTACGCGCCCACACTCCGACACCACGACGGGACGTTCTATCTCGTGACGACGGACGTCGGCGGGCAGGGCAACGTCCTCCTCACCGCGGATGACCCTGCGGGCGAGTGGTCGGAACCGATACAGCTCGACGCGCCCGGCTTCGACCCCGACCTCTTCTTCGACGGCGACACCGCGTATCTCTCGTACGCAGACGGGCCAACGCTCGCCGAGACGAATGTCAAGCAGGCGACCGTCGACCTCGAAACGGGCGAGGTCGGCGAACCGTCCGAACTCTGGCGCGGTATCGAAGGCACGTTCGCCGAGGCACCTCACATCTACGAGATCGACGGGACCTACTACCTGATCACCGCCGAGGGTGGGACGCACGTCAACCACATGGTCGTCGCCGCCCGAAGCGACGACCCGACGGGACCGTTCGAGAGCTGTCCGTCGAACCCGATCCTCTCGCACCGCGGCGATCCGATGCAGCCGATCAAAGCGACAGGCCACGGCGATTTGGTCAGCGCGCCCAACGGGTCGTGGTGGATCATCTTCCTCGGCATCCGCCAGCAGGGTGGCCACCCCGGCTGGCACCAGCTCGGCCGCGAGACGTTTCTCGCACCCGTCGAATGGGTCGACGGCTGGCCCGTCGTCAACGATGACGAGCTGGTGACACTCCAGATGACGGTCGATTCGCTCCCCGGAGAGGGAACCGCTCCGCAACGGGCGGAGCCAGCACGGGCGACACGAGCGACCTTCGACGGGGAGACGTTGGACAGTGCGTTCGAATACCGTCGGAACCCCGACGAGTCGGCCTACTCGTTGACCGACCGACCGGGGAGCCTGACCCTCTACGGACGGACGGAGAGCCTCGACGACCACGGCGTGACGTTCGTCGGCCGTCGACAAGCACACTTCGACTGTCAGGTCGACACTCGCCTCAAGTTCGACCCGGCGGAGGGTGCGGAAGCCGGGCTGACCGTCATCGCCGACGAACGCCACCACTACGAGATCGGCGTCACCCAGCGGGACGGGAGCACGGTCGCAGTCGTCCGACTGCGTATCGGCGACGCGACCGAGACGGTCGTCGAGACCCCGGTCGAGGGCACCGAACACTCGCTCCGTGTCGACGCGACGGCCGACGAATACCGCCTGAGCTACCACGACGGAGACGACGACAGCCCGGTTGCAGCGGCCACCGCCTCGTCGAAATATCTCGCCACCGAAGTCACCGGGGACTTCACCGGGGTGTACGTCGGACCGTACGCGACGACAGGTGAGGACGCGACGCCGCCCGCCTCCTTCGACCACTTCACCTACGAGCCAACAGCAGAAGAGTAGAGGACGTCACAGCGTCGGGTCGCCGGGGTCCGTCCGGCTCCCGATGCGGTACCGCCAGCAGTTGAGTGTCGAGACGTCCACCCCCGAGTTTATCAGTTCTGACGGACAACGTTTGGTCGATGGGACGCACACGACAGAACCACTGGCGGCCTCGTGGCCGATGACGGCGAGCGAACAGGGTGCGGAGACGGTCGTTCTCTCGTACGCTCCGGCCGACGACAGAACGGCGACGGCACTCGACGCGGAGTCGTACCGTGCGTATCTCCGGCGGACACGGGACGGTCCCGTCACCGTCGGCGACGAGTTCGAGGAGTTCGTCAACTGCGGCTGTGGGACGACGCGTGACGTCTCACTCAGGGTCGAAGACGTCGTCGGGACGGCCGTCGTCACGAGCGAGACGCGGTTCATCTTCGAGCCACGCGACGACTGACTGTGGAGCGAGCCGCCGCTCGTAGCTGACTGATTTCGTCGCGAGAAGCGCCACGAGAGGAGTGTTCACGAGCCTCTCTGGGGACAGACGGTCCCTCTCGCTGGCGCCGTGTAAGGGTGTAATGACTGAAGACACTCACACGAGTGGCCATCTGTGTTAGGCCATCTAACCCTCTGAGTTGTACCTACATAAAAAACGATGCTAGTGAAAATGTTGCCGCAGTCGTGTGGTACCCACGAGAGTTCGACGATTGTCGTAGTTAAACTTAAGTCTCTGTCGTAAACAGTTCGTCCTGTATGCGTTGCCCCGAGTGTAGCCACACGCTTACCGTACACGATGAGTTCGGCGACAGCGAGTTCGTCTGCGACCAATGCGGCTATTTCGTTCCGCGGGGTGCAGACTGACCGGGCGTTCACCGACCGCCCGACCAGCCCCGACTCGGACCCGTCAGTGTCCGAAGACCGGGACCGGCTCGTACGGCTCTTCGAGATAGTCGATTTCCGAACTGGTCAAGGTCACGTCGACGGCCTCCACCGCTGCTTCGAGATGCTCGATACTCGTCGTCCCGATGATCGGCGCGTCGACGATATCCTTGTGGAGGAGCCAGGCGATACTGATCTGTGCCATCGTCAGGCCCTTCTCGTCGGCGAGTTCGGCCACCCGTTCGTTGATCTCCGTGCCACCGGCTCGGCGATACTCCGGGTTCGGGTTGTGTTTCTGGTCGGGGTCACCACGCGTCGTCTCGAACAGTTCTTCGTGCGGACGCGCGAGGTAGCCCTGCGCGAGCGGTCCCCACGGGATCAGCCCGACGCCCTCGTTCCGACAGAGCGGGTTCATCTCGCGTTCCTCCTCGCGGTAGACGACGTTGTAGTGGTTCTGCATCGTCTGGAACTGTTCTGCGTTCAGGTTGTCGGCGGTGTGGAGCGCGTCGGCGAACTGGTGGGCCCACATCGACGACGCCCCGAGATACCGGATCTTCCCCCGCCGGACGGCGTCGTCCAGTGCCCGAATCGTCTGCTCGATGGGCGTCTTCTCGTCCCAGCGGTGGATCTGATAGAGGTCGACCGTGTCCATGCCCAGTCGCTCCAGGGAGTTGTCCAACTCCTGTTCGATGGTCTTCCGCGAGAGTCCGGCTGCGTTCGGATGGTCCGTTCCCGGGTCGAACCGGACTTTCGTCGCGACGACCTGCTCGTCGCGGTCGTAGCCCGCGAGCGTGTCGCCCAGAATCTCCTCGCTCTCGCCGTTCGAGTACGCGTTAGCCGTATCGAAGAAGTTGATGCCGAGGTCGATGGCTCGTTCGATGATCTCCGCACCCTCCTCGCTGTCGAGCATCCAGTCGCTGCCACTGCCGAAGCTCATACAGCCGAGACAGAGACGGCTGACTTCCATGCCGGTGGATCCGAGTGTCGTATACTCCATGGGTCATGGCTGACGTTCTGCCAGTTATAATTCAGTGAATCGGCAACCGCTCTGTGGCCGCACCTCGTGTGCGACACCGTCTGTCTTGTCTCTCACACTATTCTGAAATAGAGAACAGATTATTCGCCGCAACGTGAAGAATCAGGCACGTTCCAGTTCACCTCACAGTCGACGACACCATCCTCTTCCGTCACACCACCGAATGTCTCCATATCGGCCAAATTCATTACAGTATTAGTCTTGTAATGGTTTTACGAGAGTAGTGTGTCACCCATTCACAACAGTCCGGGTCCAGTCCGTTCTGTCCTGTCCACCAGTAGATTCTCTTTTTCAGAACAAGACTCATTCTACCGAACGACGTGCAAAGAAGCTCTGTACCCAGCTTTGTCGTATCTCGATTCCGCGACACCAGCCACATCCGCCATTCTCAACGAGAACCCACTGTTCTCTCTTTAAGAATTCGAATATCGTCTCGAATCAGAAGTCCAGAGGGGCGTCGAAGTCGGCCAGTCCGAACGGTTAAGACACGGGATTGAGTGAACAATGATGATGCACACTGGTTCAGACGGTGGACTCCACGCAACGGCCACCGAACGGCGCGTCGACGACCTTCTCGAGCAGATGACGCTCGCGGAGAAGGCGGCACAGCTCGGCTCGGTCAACGCCGAGAAGCTTCTCCATGACGACGGCACGCTCGACGAGGACGCGGTCGACGAACATCTCTCCGAGGGCATCGGCCACCTGACACGCATCGGCGGCGAGGGGAGTCTTCCCCCGCGCGAGGCGGCCGAGCGCACGAACGAACTCCAGACGTATCTCCGCGAGGAGACGCGGCTCGGAATCCCCGCGACACCCCACGAGGAGTGTCTCAGCGGCTACATGGGACCGGAAGGAACGACGTTCCCCCAGATGATCGGTATGGCGAGCACCTGGTCGCCCGACCTCCTCGAGTCTGTCACGGGGACGATCCGCGAACAGCTGGAAGCCATCGGCACCGCCCACGCGCTCTCGCCCGTCCTCGACGTCGCACGCGACCTCCGCTGGGGGCGCGTCGAGGAGACGTTCGGCGAGGACTCCTATCTCGTGGCGGCGATGGCCTGCGGCTACGTCGGCGGTCTCCAGGGTGACGGCGACGGCATCTCGGCGACGCTGAAGCACTTCGTCGGCCACAGCGCGGGCGAGGGCGGCAAGAACCGCAGTTCGGTCAACATCGGCCGCCGCGAACTCCGTGAGACCCATATGTTCCCCTTCGAAGCGGCGATCCGCACGGCGGACGCCGAGTCGGTCATGAACGCCTACCACGACATCGACGGCATCCCCTGTGCCAGCGACGAGTGGCTCCTGACGGACGTGCTCCGCGGCGAATGGGGCTTCGACGGCACCGTCGTCTCCGACTACTACAGCGTCGAGTTCCTCCGCAGCGAGCACGGCGTCGCCGCCGACGAACAGGAAGCCGGCGTCGCGGCCGTCGAGGCCGGAATCGACGTCGAACTCCCGTACACCGACTGCTACGGCGAGCATCTCGTCGACGCCGTCGAGGCGGGCGTACTCTCGGAGGCGACGCTGGACGAATCGGTCCGCCGCGTCCTCCGCATGAAGGCCGAGAAGGGACTGCTCGACGACTCGACGGTCGACCCCGAGGCGGCCGCCGAGCCGTTCGGCACCGACGAGGCACGCGACCTCACCACGCGCGCAGCGCAGGAGTCGATGACGCTCCTGAAGAACGAGGACGACCTGCTGCCGCTCGTCGGCGACGACACCGACTCCGTCGCGGTCGTCGGCCCGAAAGCCGACGACGCACAGGAGCTGATGGGCGACTACGCTTACCCTGCCCACTACCCCGAGGAAGAGGTCGAGTTCGAGGCGACGACGCCGCTCGACGCCCTCACCGCACGCGGCGACGAGTACGGCTTCGACGTCCTCCACGAGCAGGGCTGTACGACGACAGGCCCCGAGACGGACGGGTTCGACGCCGCGGCCGACGCCGCAAGCGACGCAGACGTCGCGCTCGCGTTCGTCGGTGCCCGCTCGGCCGTCGACTTCTCGGACTCCGACAAAGAGCGCGTCAACATGCCGAGCGTCGCCACCAGCGGCGAGGGCTGTGACGTGGTCGACCTCGGCCTGCCGGGCGTCCAGGAGGAACTGGTCCACCGGCTCGATGAGACAGACACGCCAGTCGTCGTCGTCGTCATCAGTGGGAAGCCCCACTCCATCGAGTCCGTCGCGGAGTCGGTCCCCGCCGTCGTGCAGGCGTGGCTCCCCGGCGAGCGCGGTGGCGAGGGCGTCGCGTCGGTGCTCTTCGGCGAGCACAACCCCGGCGGCCATCTGCCCGTCTCCATCCCGCGGAGCGTCGGCCAGCTGCCTGTCCACTACAACCGCAAGCCCAACACGGCCAACGAGGAGTACGTCTACACCGAGAGCGACCCGCTCTACCCGTTCGGCCACGGTCTCTCCTACACCGAGTTCGAGTACGGCGACCTCACGCTGTCGACCGAGGAACTGCCGCCCGCGGGCACGGTGACGGCGACGGTGACCGTCGAGAACACCGGCGACCGCGCCGGTCACGACGTGGTCCAGCTCTACGCTCACGCGGAAAACCCGGACCAGGCGCGGCCGGTCCAGGAGCTCGTCGGCTTCGAGCGCGTCCACCTCGACGCGGGTGAGACGACGCAGGTCAGCTTCACGGTCGCCGCCGACCAACTCGCCTACCACGACCGGGACATGAACCTCGCGGTCGAGGAAGGTCCTTACGAGTTCCGTACCGGTCACTCGGCAGCCGACATCACGTCGACCGCGTCGGTCACGGTTACAGAGACGAAAGAAGTGCCGTCGAACGGTCGGACGTACTTCAGCGAGACGGACGTCACGACCCTCGAATAGGGGTCACTCGGCCGTTTTTCGGCCGATTTGAGGTATTCGGGTCTTTTTTCGAGGGAGTCGGGTTCGGGGTCGAGATTGAGGTCGACGGCGATGGGGTGCTGTGTGTGGGTGGCTTGGTCGTCTCAGTTTCTGTCGTCGGTTCGTGTCGGTGGCCGTTACGCGCAGTATCCGATCAGACGACGACCGTGTCGTTGACGAGTCGGCCGATGTTGTCGATGTCGATAGAGACGCGGTCGCCCTCTTCGAGCGTGAACGTCTCCGGCGGGACGAGTGCCGTACCCGTCAGCAGCACGACCGTCTCGGGAAGGTTGTTGTGACGACCGAGGTAGTCGACCAACTTCTCGCAGGAGGTCGCCATCTCGCTCGTGGACGTCGAGTCCTCGTAGACGACCTCTTCGTCGCGTTCGATGGTGAGCGACATCGTGAGGTCATGGGGGTCTTCGACGAACTCGGGGGTCGAGACGCAGGGGCCGACGGAACAACAGCGGTCGTAGACCTTCGCCTGCGGGAGATACAGCGGGTTTTCGCCCTCGATCTCGCGGCTGGACACGTCGTTGCCGACGGTGTAGCCGACGACCTCGCCACGGTGGAGGACGACGCCCAGTTCGGGTTCCGGCACGTCCCACTTGGAGTCACCGCGGATGCCGATAGAGTCGTGTGTGCCGACTGTCCGCGACGGCGTCGCCTTCAGGAACAGTTCGGGGCGGTCACTCTCGTAGACGTCGATGTAGACCTCGGGCTTGCCGCTCTCGGCCTTCCGGGCCTCCTCGCTGATGCGGTAGGTGACCCCTGCGGCCCACACCTCTTCGGGGACGACGGGCCGAAGCGCGTTGGCTTCGACGTCGTCAAGGTCGCGCTCGTCCGCTTCGGGGATTCGCTCGCGGGCGATCGCGTCGATTGTCTGGTTACTAGCGTTGGCCGCCCGTGCGAGTTCGGTGAACGAACCGAGATCCTCGGAGGTCGACGTCAAGTCGTAAGCGTCACCCTCGTCGTCGATGACGACGAGTGAGTCGGATTCCGACCGATGCTCTCCGCCGGGAAGTCTGTAGTACCGCATACTCGTTGATGACTATAGACCACTAAAAATGTATCGTCGCTCGCAGACGAAATGGGAACCGGAAGTTCTCTCGCACGACGAATTTACGCTTCGTCGAACAGCGCGAATCAGAGATTCGCTGGCTTGACTCGGCTTACGCTTCGTCGAACACTGCTGAGCGAAGCTCAGCAAGTTCGGCTTCGGCTTACGCTTCGTCGAACAGCGTCTCGCCTTCGACCATGTGCTCCTCGACGGCGTCGAGGTCGAGCGTCAGGCCGAGACCGGGTTCTTCGGGGATCTCCATGCGACCCTCGCTGATGAGGTTGTCCTCTTCGACCAGGTCCTCCCACCAGTCGAGCTGGTAGGAGTGGTATTCGACTGCCAGGGAGTTCGGGATGGCGGCCGCGACCTGTGCAGAGGCCATCGTCCCGATGGGCGAGGAGACGTTGTGCATCGCGACCGGGATGTAGTACATATCCGCGAGGTCGGCGATCTTCCGGGTCTCGCGCATCCCGCCGACGCGCGGCAGGTCGGGCGCGACGATGTCGACCGCCTGCGGTTCCAGCAGCGTGCGCTGGCCGTACTTGCGGTAGACGTTCTCGCCGACGGCGATGGGCGTCGCGGTCGACTTCGTGACTTCCTCCTGCACCTCGTGGTTCTCCGGCGGGACGGGGTCCTCGAGCCACCAGACGTCGTAGTCCTCGAGCGCGCGTGCGAGACGCTTCGCACTGCCGCCGGTGAACGACCAGTGGCAGTCGAAGGCGACGTCGGCGCGGTCGCCGACGGCCTCGGTGACGGCCTCGACGATCTCGACCTTGTGGTCGATCTCGGGGCCGCGCAGGTGGCGGTTCGCGCGGTCGACCTCGTGACCCGAGGGGACGTCGAGGTCGAACTTGATGGCGTCGTAGCCGAGCTCTTCGACGACGCGCTCACCCTCGGCGGCGCAGGCCTGCGGGTTCGCCTCGTCCTCCGTGTGGAGGTCGCAGTAGATGCGCACCTCGTCGCGGTACTTCCCACCGACGAGCTGGTAGGCGGGGACGTCGAGCAGCTTGCCTGCGGCGTCGTGCAGCGCGATCTCGATGCCCGAGATGGCCGAGATGACCTTGCCGGAAATCGACCCCTCGCCGGACATCTTCTGGACGAGATGCTCGTAGAGACGGTCGATGTCCAGCGGGTTCTCGCCGACGAGGAACGGCTTCATCCGCTCGATGATGGCCGTGTCGCCACCGCCCCAGTAGGACTCGCCTGTGCCGACGACGCCCGCGTCGGTGTAGACGCGCACGAGAATCCACGGATAGTTGCCGTCGACCATCGTCGTCTGGACGTCGGTGATCTTCGCGTCGCGGACGCCGCCGCGGTCGTTGGTGAGACCCATCGTCTCCGACGATAGGTCACGCATCGTATACTCTGCGTTCGGGTCGCTAAGCTTGGCGTGGTCGACCATTGCGTTCGTATATCCCGAAAGCCGCTACTAAAGCTTGCGGGTCGGTAGCGATTCTGCCGGGTGGACCGATACTGAACGAAAAGAGCAGCCGAGAGGGCGTGAGAGCGTCTCTCAATCCGACTCGTTCGACTCGTCGTAGGCGACGACGGTCTCCACGCCGTTTTTGGTGATTCGCAGCCGTTGGTTGGCCGCGACGTCCTCGTATGTGCGTTCGGTCCCGTCGGGCCAGGTGACGGTCAGGTCGACCTGCTCGCGACTCCCGAGACCGAGATGGGTGACGCGGCTCTCCTGTGAGAGGAAGTCCGACTGGACCGTCTGCTGGACGACCGTCTCGCCGCCGGGCGTGGAGGCGACGACCTCCGCCCCGTAGACGGTCGAGCCAGCGTCGTCGACGACGCGGAAGGCGACGCTGTTGGCCGCGTCGCCGACGCCGACGTTCTCGTAGACGGTCACCGTCCCGTCGTAGGGTGCGACGATGACGTCGCGGTCGCCGTCACGGTCGTAGTCGAGCGTCACCAGCCCGCGGCCGTCGTGTTCGGTCAGGTTGCGCTCGGAGGCGTCGAGATTCCGGAACTCGTCGCCGTCGCGCTCGAACAGCATCGGATAGGTGTAGTGGGGGTCATCCGGGTCGATCTGGGTGACGTACTGAGTCGCGTGGATCAGGTCACGGTCGCCGTCGTTGTCGAGGTCGGTCAGACTCGCTGCCCAGCCCCAGCCGCCCTCTCGAACGCCGTACTTGACCGCGCGGTCGGTCAGATTACCCGAGCCGTCGTTGATCATCAGCGTGTTGCCCTTCGTCCGGCCGGATTTGAGGACGTTGCCGAAGAGCAGTCTCAGCCGCTCGTGGCGCTCCTTGTCCTCGACCTCGTCGAGCGGCAGATAGATGTTCGTCGTGAACACGTCCTGGCGGCCGTCGCCGTTCACGTCGGCGATCTCCGAAGACATCCCGTTACGCGAGGTGTTGCCGCGCAGGACGCGCTCCTCGAAGCTGCCGTCGCCCTGGTTCAGGTAGATCGCGTCGGTATTGTAGTCGTTGGCGACGTGGACGTCCGGCAGGCCGTCGTCGTTCAGGTCGACGAAGCTCGCCGCGAGACTCCACCGGTCGGCCTCGCTCAGGCCGGAGTCCTCGACGCGCTCGAAGCCGTCGTCGGTGTTCTCGTAGAGGACGTTCCGGTTGCCGTTGTCCTCGTCGACGAACTGATAGAGGCTGAAGTAGCCCTCGGGCTTGCGGTCGACCCAGTCGCCCGACTGGTAGACCAGAATGTCGGTGTCGCCGTCGCCGTCGTAGTCGGCTGCGGTCGCACCCATCGGATAGGTCAGATTGCCGAGGTCGGTATCCGACCGTTCGAACGTCCCGTCGTCGTTGTGCAACAGGACCGGCTCGGCGTGCGAGCGCAACACGAGCAGGTCCTCCCAGCCGTCGCCGTCGTAGTCGACGAACAGCGCGCCTTTGACCGCGTCGCCGAACTCGGGGAAGCTCTCGACGCGCGCGAACTCGCCGCCGGTGTTGCGGAACAGCGCGGGCCGCTCGCCGCCGACGGCGAGGACGTCCTGCCAGCCGTCGTTGTCGTAGTCGGCGACGTAGACGCCGTCGTCACCGTTGCCCGCGCCGCCACCGTCGGTCTGGTAGTCCAGCCCCGAGGATTCGGTCGACTCCTCGAACTGGATGTCCGTGTCGACGCCCGCTCCGCCTACCGCGCCGAGACAGCCCGCACTCACGACGAGGACTGTGAGCGCGAGCGTCGCGAGCGTGAGGGTTCGTCGGCGGCCTGCTCGCCCACTCATCGCTGGCTCGGGAGCGCGCGGTCCGCGCGCGGCGGGACGAGATATGTGCTCCGCGAGAGTGTCCCGAGATAGTCGACGATGCCGTGCTTGTCGTCCGGAACGTCGGTGTCGAGGTCGTACTGGTCGATGTTCATCGCCTTCCGGACGTCGACGAACTTCTGGGTGTCCGTCTGGACCGACGAGAAGTTGAACGTCGACCCCTCGACGTCGTCGGTGGCGACGCCCTCGGAGCGACGGAGGATCTGTGTCTGGAAGTTCTCGTCGCGCGCACTCGCGACCTTCTGGGCGTGGCCGACGATGCCGTGTTCGGCCGCCAGTTCCTCCATGTTTGCGACGTTCTCCTCCGTGATGCCGCTGTGGCTACCCATCCGGTCGCCGATGTCGCCCACGTCGTCGTAGTCGTGAGCCGGACAGTACATCTCCTTCGTCCGCTGTTCGTGGGACTGACCGTACCACTCGTCCAGCGACGTCCGGATGCGCGAGACGGCGAGCGTCGTCCCGCCCGCAAAGGGACCGTCGGAGAACGTCGCGGTGTCCTCCGGCGGGAGACTGTTGTCGAAGCCCGCACGGAAGCCCATCGACAGCGGGGCATCCTCCGGGATGTCCTCGTGGCCGATCTCCTGAGCAGGTCGTCCCTTGCCGAGGACACCCGACCGACGCTCGACGACCTCGAAGACGCCCGACAGCCGACTGTCGACCGCGACGCCGTTGAGCTGTTCTTTCTCGCCGAACAACGCCTCCTCGGCGGCGAGCAGGATGGACGCGTAGTCGCTGTCGAGCAACAGCATCGCGTCGAAGTCGGCGGCCAGCGAGGGGTCCTCGCCGAGTTCCTCCAGAATCGCCTCGGGCGTTTGGAGTTCGGGCAGGTCGATGCCGACCTGTTCGAGATACCGCGGCGCGTAGCCGACGAGAAACAGGAGCCCGTTGTTGATGCTTCCGCTCGTGTCGAGACCGCTCCCCCACTGGAAGGCGCGTTCGAGCAGCCGGAACGCGTCTTCGACCTGCTGTCGTTCCTCGTCGGTCGGCGGCACCGACCCCTCGTAGGACAGCCCGAGCAGCAACTGGTGTTGGCTCTGGGTCACCGTCCCGTGCGCACTGTTGACGAGATAGTCGTCCCAGGCGTGTTGACGGTCGGGGAGTTCCGAGCGGTCGTCGGTCCCCTGTGGATACTCCGGTGGGTCGGGCGTCTCGGCGTCCGGCGACCGTTCGGCCTCCTGGCAGGCGGCGAGGGCACTCGTACCACCGATGGCGAGTGCCGACCTGACCAGCGCCCTGCGCGAGAGTCCTCGCGAGTTCTCAGACGTCATCTTCTCTCTGTTACGACTTGACCAGTAAATGCGTTTTTATCGGTTTCCGGAGATGTTCCGCCGGACTAACCGGTTCGACGCGACCCGGGGTCTCTCACGCCAACCCCCACGTATTTATCTCCCGCTCCGTATCGTACGGCCATGACCACGGACTCGTCGAAGCCACTCGATGGTATCGCCCCCGAAGAGACGACACCCGACGACGTGGACGACGCGGAGATTCGTGCCGCGCTCGCCTCGTCCAGCCCACTGGTCCGCCAACGGGGCGTCGAAGTCCTCGGCTCGCTGGCCGCACAGGATCTCGACGCCGTCGACCCGTTCCTCGACGAGATCGCGACGGCGACCGCCGATGACAACGTCGCCATCGCGCTGCGAGCTATCGGCGTCCTCGACACCGTCGCCGTCAACGACCCGACGCGACTCGACGGCCGGCTCGACGACCTCGTCTCCGTCCTCGACTCCGAGCTCGTCGACGTCCAGCTCACGGGCGGGCGGGTCCTCGCGACGCTCGTCGTCGAACAGCCCGAGCTCGTCAGTCCGTACGTGCGCGAACTCGTTGCGGCCATCCGCGCCACCGAACTCGACGAGAACCCGCAGAACTTCGGCGAAGTCGTCTCCGACCCGGTGACCCGCCAGACGCTCGAACAACACGAACAGGGCGAGCGCGACCGACGGCTGGACAGCCGTCGCACCCTCGTCAACGTCGTCGTCGCCGTCGCCGAGACCGACCCGGACGCGGCGGTCGAGGCGGTCGACGACCTCGTCGCGCTTCTGGACGACGTCGACCCCACGGTTGCGGGCGGCGCGGTCGACGCACTCGGCGAACTCGCGGCGAGCCATCCCGACGCCGTCGCCCCCGTCGTCGACCGGCTCGTCGACTGCCTCGACCACTACCACACTCTCGTGCGTGCGCGAGCGATCCGGGCACTCGGCTATCTCGGTGAGGAGTCGACGGTGTCGGCACTTCAGGAGGTAGCCGAGAACGACGACGACGAGGACGTGCGAGAACTGGCGGCCGATACGGCCGAGTTCATCACAGAAAAACAGTAGCGAACCGAGCGCGGACGCGCAGAAACGCGGAAACCTAGCTCACTCCTCCATCGCACGCTTGGTACAGTACCAGTAGAGCACGCTGAAGGAGACGAACAGGACGACGACGAGCACGATGTCGATGACGAGGATGGGGTACGTCTCGTCACCGGGTCGGATGTAGAGCGCGGAGAAACCGAGGAAGAGCGCCGATGCGATGAGAAGTGCGAGCAGAATCTTGATCCGCTCACGTTGCGCGCAAACGAGATCGACCAGAAACGACGTGTTCGCCATAGTACGTGGTCCGTAGACCCAATAAAAAAAGCCAGCGGTCGTTCTACTGCTGTTACTCGGTTCTGCTGTCGCGCCGCCGGATCAGTTTCCGTTACCCTTGCCGTTGCCCTTGCCCTTGTTTTCCTTGCCGTTGCCGTTTCCGTTACCGTTGCCATTGCCGGGCGTCTCCAACTCGACGGTCACGGTGTCGGTGTCGTCGTCGACCGTGACGGTCGTTTCGCCGGAGAGCGCGCCCTTCTCGGCGGAGATCTCGTACTCGCCCTTGAAGCCGCGGGTGGCGTAGACGCCGTCGTCGTCGGTCTCGCCGGTCTCCTCGGTCCACCACTCGTCGTAGACGAGTTCGAGGAACTTCTCGCCGTGCTCGCGGAGCGTCCAGTCGGAGTCGTAGTAGGCACCGGTCGGCCGCCAGTGGTCGTCTTCCCAGAAGCCCCACGAGATGAGTGCCTCGACGGCAGGCTTGCTGAACGCCACCGTCAGGAAGTCACGCAGGTAGTCGCGCTGGACCGCGACGTCCTGGGCATTCCGACGGCTGAAGATCTGGATGTCGAACTCGGTGATGATGAGGGGGACACCGAACTCCGAGAAGTCGTCGAAGCCCGCGATCATGTTCTCGATGTCGAGCATCTGGTTCCACTGCTGTTGGTGGTGGGCCATGAAGCCGATGCCGTCGAGCGGATAGTCGTTCTCGACGAGGTGGGTGATGTAGTCGTAGTACTGGCTCCGCTGCCACGCACCACCGACGACGCCCATCTCGTTGGTGTGGAGTTCGTGGTCGGAGTTCTCGTCGGCGATGTCCCACCACTTGTCGACGGCCTCCCAACCGAGTCCCTCCTTGTCGCGGAAGTTCGACTGCCAGATGGGGTGGTTGTGCATGTCCCACTCGGCGACGTCGTCCTCGAACTCCACCGCGTGGCTCCGGATCTTCTCGGAGACGAGCTCGTCGACCTCGTCGGCCGTGTATTCCGAGAGGTCCTTTTCCAGACTCATCCCACCGCCGCCGTCGGGGTTGGCCTGCTCCCACAGGAGGTGGTGGCCGCGAACCGGGAAGTCACGGTCGTTCAGCCAGTCGAGCGTGGCCTGCGTCGCTTCGTTGTCGATGTCCCAGTCACCCTCCCACGCGGGGAACTTTAGACCGTTCTCGATGGTCGCCTTGTTGAAGTTCTCCTGGAAGACCTCGCGGTAGCGTTCGTCGTCCTCGCTGTCGCCAGTGATGTGTTCGACGGAGACGGCAGTCCCGAAGTCGAAGGCGTGCTCGGCCATCTCGACCTCGACGGTCGCGTCGTTCATCGGCTGGCCGCCGGGGTTGAGCACCTCGACTTCCATGTCCGTCTTGCGGATCTCCTCGATGCGTTCGTGGGCGGCTTCCCGCCATTCGGCGTCCTCGTCGCGCCCCTCGTAGTCGTACGGCGGGAGGTTTCCGAGTGAGATGTCGCCGTCACTGTAGTCGAAGAGGGCGACGCCACCGAACTCGATGCTCTGCGCGCCGTATCCGGCCCAGAACTCCAGCGTCGGGACGGCGTCGGAACTCGGTTTCGCGCCGACTTCGATGGGGAAGAAGTAGCGCATCCACTCGCCGGTCGGGGCGATCTCCGCGCCCCGCTGGACGAAGTTCTCTGCAACGGGAGTGTTGCCAGCAGCGTCGGGTGCGCGGTAGCCGAAGGCGGCGTGTGCCTCGGCATCGTCGGCGTCGCTGCGGACGTAGGCGACGCCGAGCAGGAGGTCGCCCTCGCTGAACTCGTGGTCGGAGACGGCACCGCTGTAGGCGATAGCCGAGGGGTCCTCGGTGCCCGCCGAGACCGTCAGCTGCTCGCCCGTCGTGATCGGTACAGCGTCCGTGTCGACGGTGACTGTTTCCGTCGTCGCGCCGCCCCGCGGTGTGAACGCCTCCGTCGCTGCATCCTCCGTCTCGCCGTAGACGTACGTCCCGTCGGGGAGGGATTTCTGCTGTCTGGCCGAGGCGGTCAGTTCTGCCCGAAGCGTCTGGTGGTAGTTGTCGAGTGCCGATGACGAGGACTGAGCGGCCGCGGTCGACCCGACGGCAGCCGAGACGCCGAGCGCGCCAAGTGATTTCAAGAACAGTCGTCGCTTGCCACTGAGTTGTGAACTATCGTTCGTCATGTAGCTCCACTGGCAGCTAGGAACATCATTACTTAATACTGTGGTAATGACAGCAATTTATCCGCTATCTCGGTTATACCAGCCCATTTCAGCTCGGACGGAAGTCGCGGGAGCAGCCAGCAGCGAGCGGGCGTCGGAGACAGTTCGGTGACGGGACAATCTACATGAACCACGGGGTCGACGTTCGCCCACAGGTCACCGATGACGACAGCTTATCTCACCGTCGACGACGCACCGTCCGACAGCCTGCCCGCCAAAGTCGCCGCCCTCGACGCGCGGGACGTCCCCGCGCTGTTCTTCTGCGAAGGGCGACGGCTCACGGAGTATCCGGACCACGCCCGCGAGGCGGTCGAGGCCGGCTACCACCTTGGTAACCACGCCTACTCCCACGAGCACGCCTCGTCGCTCTCCCCGGCGACGTTCCGCGAGGAAGTGGCGTGGACCGAGGCACTCCTCGACGACGTCTACGAGAACGCCGGTGTCGACCGCCCGACCCGAACATTCCGGTTTCCCTACGGTGACGACGGCAGCGATGACGGTGGAGACCACGCCGCGGCCCTGCAAGACATCCTCGCGGAGTTCGACTTCGTGTCGCCGGACGCGGGGCGAGTCACGTACGACTGGTACGCGGCGGAACACGCCGACAGGCTCGACTGGTACTGGACCATCGAGGTCCAAGACTGGACGGCCGAGTCGCCTGCGGATCTCCGTGAGCGTGTCACCTCCGACGCGGTCGGTTCCCGTCTCGACAGCGACTCCGCCGACATCGTCCTCTTTCACGACGCCGGAAACTCCCCCGCGGAGTTCGAAGCTTTCGTCGACGCGATGCTCGACCGCGGCGTGGAGTTCGGCGCGCCGCTCGATCTCGTCGAGTGAACGGTCCTATTGAGAAAACGACGCCGTCGAGCGAGTCGCCGTCAGTCGTCGCCGACGCGGCCCTGCTCGTCCGCGACGCTCGAGTAGTCGTAGAAGTAGTCTGTGAGGACGTCACGCCAGCGTTCGGCCTGCGCGACCTGTTCCTCGAACCGTTCGGCGACGTGCCGGAACCGCCGTTCGTCGATCTCGCCCTCGAGCGACTGCCACTCGTCGCGGAGTCGCTTGGTCTCCTCGACGCCCGCAAAGCAGTTGTCGTAGAGCCGTTGGACGACAGTCGTCCCGTCGGCGAGTTCGTGGGTCCACGGCAGATGGTGGAAGAACAACAGGAGCTCCTCGGGGCAGTCCTCGACGGACTCGTACCGTTCGGCGACCGGGTCGCGGTACTGGCCGGCGTAGCCGCTGCCCGTGCTCGTCCGGTCGACGCCGATGCCCTCCTCGGTCGCGCCGTGGTAGCCCGGCCACTCCTCGGGCGAGGGGTAGTAGTGGTTCTCCAGATACTCCTCGCCGTTGTGCATCATGTGCATGAGACCGAGCCCGCCCGTCTCGTAGTCGATGCAGGCCTCCCACGAGTCGTGGAGGATGCGAGTCACCGTGTCGACGACTTCCTCGTCGCCGCCGAAGGTCTGGCGGACCCACTCCTCCGTGACCGCCTCGGCGGACGCCTCGGGGTCCCACGCAACTCGGCCGAAGGCGTAGAGGTTCGCCTGTGCGAGGTACGTCCCCGTCCAGCTGTGGTCCTCACCGACGCTGCCGACGCCGACGACGCCCTCGCCGTCGTCGCGGAACAGTGAATGGACTGGCGACCCCGGCCCGTCGGCGTGTGTGTCGAAGTCGAATATCTCCTCCCACATCGGGAGATGGTAGGTCGCGTGGACGCCCTGCCCGGTGTACTCCTGGGTGATCTGCAGTTCTAGTCCGAGGTCCGTCTCGGGCATCGCGCCGAAGAGCGTCGACACCGGCTCGCGCGGCTGGAAGTCGATGGGACCGTTCTTGATCTGGACGGTGACGTTGTCGTCGAAGTCGCCGTCGAGCGGTTCGAAGGTGTCGTAGGCCTGTACTGCGCGGTCCTCGTGGGTTCCGTAGACGAAGGCACGCCACCAGACTCGGCCACCGTGTGGTTCCAACGCGCGTGCGATAGCGTTCGCGCCGTCGACGTGGTCGCGGCCGTAGTCGTACGGGCCGGGCTGTCCCTCCGAGTCGGCCTTGACGAGAAAGCCCCCGAAGTCAGGAACGAGTTCGTAGATCTCGTCGGCCTTCTCGCGCCACCACGCCTGGACCTCCTCGTCCAGCGGATCAGCCGTGTCGAGGTCGCCGACGAGCATCGGCGCGGCGAAGTTGACCGAGAGATACGGCCGAATCCCATAGCGACGGAACACTGACGCGAGACTCGTGAAGGCTTCCAGCCGGTGTGATTCGAGCAGTTGCCAGCCCTCGAAGGCGTCGAAGGCGGCGTTCGCGCTCGCTCGCTCCGGCTTCGTCGTGTTGACGTTGTTGAAGACGATGCCGTTGACGCCGACGGAGGCGAGGAGTCGCGCGTAATCCTCGTACCGCGGTCGGAGGTCGGGCAGTCGCTCCCAGTCGAAGATAGACTCGCCGCCGTAGCCGCGCTCGACCGACCGGTGGAAGGGTGTGTCCCACTGGTTGAGCAGTCGGTTCTCGTAGGCCGGTTCCTCACGCACGTCGAGGTCGTCGACGGGTTCGTGTGTGTTCAGGAGGCGTAAGAGGTGAAACGTTCCGTACACCAACCCGCGGTCAGTCGAGGCGGTAACGACGAGACAGTCCTGGCCATTCCACGTCACCGACTTCAACAGATAGCCGCCGTCGGCGAGGTCGTCGACGACGTCCGTCGGGACCGACTCGGCGATCATCGCCATGTCGTCGGGCGTCCCGATGGCGAGAAAGCCGTCGGCTGTTGTGGGGGGATGTTGCCAGAGATGTGGGTCACTCCCGAGCAGGTCGGGGAGCGCGCGCCGGAGTTCGTCGCGAACGGCGCTCAGTTCGGGTGCTTTCTCCGCGATGTACGCGTGTCGACACCGACGTCGGTACGAGTCGAGACGTCCGTCGGGGACGCGCTCGTACCGGAGCCAGCAGCTGTCGTACTGATTCATCGTGTTCGACTGGGCAGTCGGTACCGGGGACTAAAACGGTAGTGCTCAACCGAATAATTAAACTGGTGTGAGCCGTCAGTTCCGTTAACCGCTGACAGTCAGTGCCACGCAGGTTGTCAGCAATCCGACCCGATTCCGGTCCGCGTAGTACCGAGAGCCCCTTTGATACCATTTTTCAGGGGATATAAGCCCATTATAATACACAATGTTTATAATCAACTATAGAATACTACGCCATGTTATGTCATCTGATAGCAGGCGGGAGTACGATAGACACATGAGCCGCCGGAGGCTGCTGGCGGCGGCCGGAGCGTCCGGGGTTGCGGCCCTCGCAGGCTGTTCCGGTGGAAATACCGAACCGACAGATTCGGGTTCCGGTTCTGGTTCCGGTTCGGGGGACACAACAGACGAGTCGGGTGAGTCGGGGATGTCCGTCGCCGATGCGTCGTTCTCCAACGCCTACACGGGCAACCCGGTCGACCTCCACTTCAACGCCTCGGCAACCCAGAACTTCGCCTGGCCTGCCGGGCGAGCCGTGTTCGCGCCGTTCCTGAAGTACTCGTTCAACAACTCGGAGTTCATGTACGGCGCGCTCTCCGACCTGCAGATCGAAGACCAGGAAGTCACGATGACGTTCCGTGACGACCTCACGTGGAGTAACGGCGACGAGTGGACCACAGAGGACCTGGAGGTCCAGCTCCAGCTGGCCCAGAAGACCGGCAGTTCGCTGTTCGGCTACGTCGACGACTTCGAGATGGTCGACGACAAGACGGGGAAACTGATCCTGTCGGGACCGACGAACCCCCAGATCATCAAGTTCGAGCTGACGAACTTCTTCGTCGACACGAAGGCAGAGACCCACGAACAGTGGCTGGACGCGCCCGAAGCAGACTTCCTGCAGTGGGCGTGGGAAGACCCTGTCGCGAGCGGAATGTTCCAGTTCGAGAACAAAGACCAGCAGGCCTTCGAGTTCTCGCGTAACCCCGAGTTCTACAAGTCCGACAACGTCAACTTCGAGAGCTATCTCCTCGAGAGCTACGGTGGGAACACCGCCCAGCACCAGGCACTCATCTCCGGCACTGAGGTGGACGCGTCGACGAGTCTGTTCACACCGCCGGAAATCGCAGACCGCTTCCCGGACCACGTCGTCGAGGTCAACATTCCGGCGAAGTGGGGCTACGGTATCGTCTTCAACCACAACGACCCGCACTTCGGCAAGCGGAACGTCCGACAGGCTGTCGCTCACGTCATCAACCGGCAGGCACTCGTCGACAACGCCGGGCCGCGGACGAAGTTCACCGCGCCGATTCCCTGTGGTATCGCGCCGCGCGACCAAGAGTACTGGCTCGGTGACTGGTACGACGACTTCGAAACCTACGGCGCGGACGAGACGCAGGCAGAGCAGGCGACGCAGCTGCTCGAAGAAGCCGGCTACACCAAGGTGGACGGCACCTGGCAGGACAGTGAAGGCGAAACCCTCGGTGGGGAGTACTTCTCGCCGTCGGGGTGGACCGACTGGACGACGATGACCCAGACGGTCGTCAGCCAGCTCAACGAGTTCGGCTTCGACTTCTCGGTCAGCACGAAGCCGACGAACGACTGGTTCGGCCAGTACTCCAACAGCAACTTCTCGATGGGGTCGCTGTACTGGCTGCCGGGCGGATCGCGTTCGTCGTTCCCGTACTTCCCGCTGTACTACCAGCTGTGGGCGACCGACATCGGTGGCGGCCACGGCTACCGCGAGAAGGCCGACTCCGAGCAGACCATCCCCAGCCGCGACGGTGGCGAGACGACGCTCAATCCGCTGGAGGTCACGCGTAACATCGCTCGACAGGCGAACGACGACGAGTCGCGGCCCTACGTCCAGCAGGCAGCGTGGCACAACCACATCGAACTGCCGTTCCTCGGGCTGGTCTCGAAGTTCGAGCAGTCCTGGGTGACCGACGACGAGTGGACGGTTGCCAGTGAAGACAGTCCCAACCGCCGTGTCAAGTGGCCCCCGTTCTGGTGGGTCCACGAGGGCGAGCTGCAGTACCAGGGATAATAAGCCCCCTCGACAAAGCCACCAACGCCAACAATGAACTATTACCTCAGACGAACGGTCAGAATACCCCTGACCATCCTCGCAGTCGCGACGCTCACCTTCGGGTTGATTCGCCTCCTCCCCGGTGGGCCGTTTACGCAGCTGCGCATCCAGCTTATCCGTCAGGGTGTTCCGGCCGAGCAGGTCAACGCTCGTATCGAAGCGCTTCAGAACATCAGACCCGACGCACCGCTCTGGCAACAGTATCTCGACTATCTCATCGGCGTGGTTCAGTTGGATCTCGGTCGTTCGATATCCCTCAACGCGCCCGTGGTCGAAGTGCTCGCCCGCGCGCTTCCGTGGACGGTCTTCCTCGTCGTGACGTCGACAGTACTGATGTTCGTCGTCGGCGTCCTCATCGGGGCTGTGCAGGCGTACAAGGAAGGCTCACGGTTCGACAAATTCGCCTCGGGGAGTTCCATCTTCCTGATGGCCGTACCGTACTACATCTTCGCCGTCATGTTCCTGTTCTTCCTCGCGTTCCAGCTTCAACTGTTCCCGACCGGGAACGCGGTCGAACGGGGCCTCGATGCCGCACTCAGCTTGGAGTACATCTTGAGCGTACTCCACCACGCGGCACTGCCGATCCTGGCGTTCACCATCGGTGGCGTCGGGTCGACGGCACTCAACATGCGCGGAAACGGTATTCAGGTACTCGGTGAGGAGTACGTCGAAGTCGCCCGCCTCCGCGGGCTTTCAGACAGCCGTATTGCGACGAAGTACGTCGCCAAGAACGCTATCCTCCCGATGTACACGGGACTGCTGCTGCTCATCGGCTTCCGTCTCGGCGGAACCGTCGTTTTGGAGCAGATCTTCTCGTATCCGGGGCTGGGTTACTACCTCATCTCCGCGGTCAACGCGAACGATTATCCGCTGATGATGGGCTGTTTCCTCATCATCACGATCACGCTCGTCATCGCGGTCTACATCGCAGACCTGACCTACGGTCTCATCGACCCCCGCATCAGTGCAGGTGATTCCGATGGTTACTGAAGCCGACTCCTCTTCGTCGTCCGACGATATCGACTGGCGATCCGATTCGTCGTCGGCCGAGATGAGCCAACGCGACCGGCTCGCTGAGTTCTACGAACAGAGCATCTACGAACCCGCCGTCGTCGCGTGGTCGGACATCCGGACGCGAATCGGCATCGTCATCCTGAGCGTCTACTTCCTGATGGCGCTCATCGACGTGCTGGGACTCTGGCGCGCACCGGTGCCGAACCAGGCACCGCGCCTGCTCGTCCCCTTCGCAAATATGCAGTATCCGCTCGGGACGACGCAGTCGGGCGTCGACCTACTCGCACTCATCATCGACTCGACGCCGTTCATCCTGTTGATGGTGCTCGCGGGCGGCGTATGGGCGACGAGCGTCGCCATCGTCGTCGGAACCATCTCGGGTTACAAAGGCGGTACCGTCGACACCGTCATCACGTCCATCTCGGACCTGTTCATGGCGATTCCGGGACTGCCGCTCATCATCGTGCTTGCCATCGCGCTGAGTCCGGAGAACCCGCTTCTCCTCGGTGTGATCCTGACCATCAACTACTGGGCCGGGCTGGGTCGGTCGATCCGGTCGCAGGTCCTCTCGATTCGTGAGGAAAGCTACGTCGAAGCCTCGCGGACGATGGGAACGAGCACGCCCCGTATCATCGTGAAGGACGTGCTGCCGAACATCATGCCCTACATCATGGTCAACTTCGTGCTCGCCGCGCGGTACACCATCTTCGCGTCGGTCGGGCTGTACTTCATCGGTGTGCTGCCCTACACCGGCCAGAACTGGGGCGTCACGCTGAACAACGCGTACAACCAGGGTGGACTGTTCACCCTCGGCGCGCTCCACTGGCTGCTCGTGCCCATCGTGGCCATTGTCGGCCTCGCGTTCGGGCTCATCCTAGTCAGTCAGGGCATGGACCGTATCTTCAACCCGCGGGTTCGGACGCGCCTCACCGGTAAGTCCGAGTCCGTCGAGGAGAGCGACAACGAATCCACGTCCACGTGGGTGTGATATAACATGGCGACCAACACTTCACCAAACGACACGGTAGTATCGGACGACGAGGTCGACGATCCGATCCTCGAGATCGAGGACACGAACGTCACCTACAGCGAGGGCGACACCTACGTCCTCGAAGACGTCAACGTCACCATCGACCGCCACGAGGTACTCGGCATCGTCGGCGAGTCCGGCTCGGGCAAGTCGATGTTCGCCTCCGCGCTGCTCGACGCAGTCCCGGACCCCGGTCTCCTGACCGGCAAGATCCACTACAACCGCGAGGACGGCTCGACCGTCGACATCCTCGAGATGAGCGACGAGGAACTCCGCCAGTTCCGCTGGGAGGAGATCTCGATGGTCTTCCAGGGTGCGATGAGTTCGTTCAACCCGACGATGAAGGTCGGGTCGCACTTCAAGGAGACGCTGCGAACCCACGACAAGGACGTCTCGCAGGGGATGGAGTTCGCTCGCGAACTGCTGGAGAACCTCTATCTCGAACCGGAGCGCGTGCTCGGCTCGTATCCGCACGAACTCAGCGGTGGGATGCAGCAGCGCGCGCTCATCGCGCTGAGCATGGTACTCGACCCGGAGGTGCTCGTCATGGACGAGCCAACGGCCGCACTCGACCTGCTGATGCAGCGGTCGATTCTGCAGCTCCTCGACAACCTCCAGAGCGAGTACGACCTGACGATCATCTTCATCACGCACGACCTGCCGCTGGTCGCGTCGTTGGCCGACCGGATGGCCATCATCTACGCGTTCCAGTTCGCCGAAATCGGCCCGCGTGACGAGATTATCGGCAACTCCGCGCATCCATACACGAGGGAGCTGTTGAACGCGACCCCGAACCTCGACGCGCCGTTGGAGGACATGCAGCCCATCGAGGGCGAGGGGCCCGCACCGGTCAACGTCCCCTCGGGCTGCCGGTACCATCCGCGGTGTCAGCTCGCGACCGAAGAGTGTCGGACCGACGACCCGCCGTTCTCGCCGGTCGACGACGAGAGCAGCCACCGCTCGGCCTGTCACCACCGTGAGGAGGCCCGCGAGAAGATCCCGCTCAACTTCGGCAAGACCGCCGAAGACTTCGAGCAGCCGCTCCGCGAGGAGTCCGAAGGCGGATCGGCACCGGCGGCTACCACGGGGAGCAGGGAGACGGCCGACACGCCGTTGCTGTCGCTCAACGACGTCGAAGTCCACTTCGAAGAACAGCAGGGACTCGTCGAACGGTTCACGGAGGACCCGACCGTCGTCCGCGCAGTCGACGGCATCTCGCTGGACATCGAGGAACAGGACCTCGTCTGTCTGCTCGGCGAGAGTGGCTGTGGGAAGACGACGCTCGGGAAGACGATGATCGGTCTCCAGAAGCCGACCGGCGGTTCCATCGAGTACCGCGGTCACGACATCTGGGAGGCCAAGGACGGCAACGCCGACATTGACTACGACGAGGTCCGTTCGGCACTCCAGATCATCCACCAGGACCCCGGCAGCGCGCTCAACCCCAACCGGCGCATCTCGAATATCCTGTCGGAGCCACTGCGTCACACCCATCCGAACATTAGCCGTGCCGAGCGGCGTAACCGGATGCACTCGCTCTTGGAGCGAGTCGGCATGACGCCCGCGGCCGACTTCCTCGACCGCTACCCACACCAGCTGTCGGGTGGCGAGAAACAGCGTGTCGCGCTCGCGCGCGCGCTCCTGATGGACCCGGACGCCATCCTCGCAGACGAGGCCATCAGTGCCGTGGACGTGAGCCTGCGTATCGGGATCATGGACCTGATGCTCGAACTCCAGGCGGAGTTCGACACCTCGTTCCTGTTCATCAGCCACGACCTCTCAAACGCACGCTACTTCGCCGAGCACGGTGACGGCCGTATCGCCGTCATGTATCTCGGCGAGATCGTCGAGATCGGCTCCGCCGAGCGGCTCATCCACGACCCGCGACACCCCTACACGGAAGTGTTGCGGTGGGCGACGCCGAACCTCGACCTCGACGCGATGGACGCCGAGGATCCGCCGATCCGTGAGATCGACGTTCCGGACCCGGTCAACCCGCCGTCGGGCTGCCGGTTCCACACGCGCTGTCCGGTTGCGCGTGAGGCCTGTCGCGAGGAGCAGCCGCAGCTGTCAGAGCTGGACGACGGCGACGGAGCCGCGGCCTGCTTCCGCGAGGACCCGGACCACGCGTACTGGGACAGCGAACCCCTCGAGGGCGCGGTCGCCGAACCCGAAGACATCGCACAGCACTGAGACCACGCGCGGACACTCCCGTCCCGCTATTCGTCCGACGACATTTTTTGGCACTGCGACACCGACAAGCTATTACTACCCACACCGGCATAGTCGACACTATGACACGGTACACCCCCGAGTGCGTGGACGACACACTCGTTCTCGTCGGCGAGGACGACGGCGACCGGATCGAGATCGGGACCGTCGACGACATCGTCGACGCCATCGGTGGCGAGACGTATCAGATCGAATACGACCACCACCAGCGAACCCAGCCGTGGCTCCGGACGGACGACGGCGTGCTCGAGATCGACGTACGCGAGGCGGTGATGACGCTGCCACACACCGAAGAAAAGGTCGCGGACCTCGTCGACTACGATATGTCGACGGACAGATACGGTCTCCCCGCCCGGACGGTCGAGTTCGCCAACCAACTGGTCGACATCTTCGAGCGGCAGGGAAGTTCGTAGGTCGTCGCCGACGCGGGTCGTGCGGTCCCGCGACGGTCTCGACCGCTCACAACGAGTCGAGGTCGACTTCTTGACCGGTCTCTGCGGCTTCGTAGATGGCGGCGAGCGCTCGCATATCGACGAGCGCGTGGTCACCGTCGGGCGTCAGCGGCTCTTCTCGCAGTACGTGGTCGGCGAAGTAGTCGAACTCCTCGGTCATCTCGTCAGCGAAGACGTCGCGGCGGCCGTCGTCGAGTTCGACCTCGCGGCCGTTCATCGTCCGGTAGGTCAGTGTCTGCGGCGACTCGCCGAGGAACGTCGGTTCCAAGAGGAGTTCCCCTTCGGTGCCGACGAACCGGAGATGACCCGAGAGATGTGAGTGCTGGCTGGCCGTACAGGCGGCGTAGGTGCCGTCGTCGAACTCGATGGTGAAGGTGGCGTGCTGGTCGGGGACGTCTCGGAACGCCTCGTCTTCGGAGTGCATCTGGGCGGTCACGCTCACCGGGTCGGTCCCGAGGACGAACCGCGCGGTGTTGAGCGGGTAGATGCCGAGGTCCATCACGGTCGCGCCGTAGCCCGCGAGGTCGGGGTTCAGCCGCCACTGGTCGGGGTCGCCGGAGACGAAGTCGAGCATCTGCTGGCCCATGTGGCCGTGGACGGCCACCGGCTCGCCGATGGCTCCCTCGGCGACGAGGTCACGCATCAGTCGGACCTGCGGGTCGGTCTGCATCCGGTAGGCGACCATGAGCGGGACGTCCTCGGTCGCGTCGACGAGCTCCTCGGCGCGTTCGAGCGTCGCCTCGACGGGTTTCTCACAGAGGACGGCCTTGTCGTGTTCGGCTGCGGCCTCCGCGTAGGGGAGATGCAGCGCGTTGGGCGTACAGATGTAGACCGCGTCGTACTCGTCGGTCGCCTCGCCCGCGACGAACTCGTCGTAGGTGAGACCGGTCGTGATCGTCGGTGTCGCTTCGACCGTGTCGTTTGCCTTCTCGTGGCTGCTGCTGACGGCGACGGTCGCTTCGCAGAACTCCGAGGCCTGGATGGCCGGGATCGCCTGTTGTCGGGTCCACCAGCCGAGACCGATGATGGCGAGTCGGAGCGTTCCGGAATCCAGTGCTTCCCAGTCACGGGTGCGGACACCCTGCAGTAGGTCGTCGAGTGACATACTACGAGCGTTCTCGGCGACTGGCAAAAGTGTAGTGGACGGGGCGGAAAACCGACGGCAACGTTCGTCGTCGTCGAGTCGACGCTCGTCGGCAGGTAGTTGGGGAACCGTAAGAGTAGTATGCGAGAACCGAGAACATGTGGCTGATGACGGATACGAGAGCAAACTACGTGAACGGAGAGTGGGTCTCCTCGGAGACGGGCGAGACCATCGACGTAGAGAACCCCGCAAACCCGAGTGAAGTCGTCGCGAGCTACCAGCAGTCCAACGCGGCGGACGCGGCCGACGCGGTCGACGCCGCCGTCGCCGCACAGGACGACTGGGCGACGACACCCGGCCCGGAGCGCGGCCGTATCCTCCGAGAGGCGGGCACTATCCTGCAGGAGCGTAAGGAAGAGCTGACCGACTCGCTGGTCGCCGAAGAGGGGAAGGCCCGTGCCGAGGCAGCCGGTGAAGTCCAGCGCGCCATCGACATCTTCCACTACTTCGCCGTCAAGGCCTCCGACCTCGGTGGGACGACGAAGTCCCCCAGTGGCCGACAGAAGAACCTCTACATCCGCCAGGAGCCGGTCGGCGTCGCCGCCCTGGTCACGCCGTGGAACTACCCCATCGCCATCCCGGTCTGGAAGCTCGCACCGGCACTGGCCGCTGGCAACACGGTCGTCCTGAAGCCCGCGTCGCAGGCTCCCGGCGTCGTCCTCGACGTCGCCGAGGCTCTGGACGAGGCAGGCCTGCCCGACGGCGTGTTCAACGTCGTGACCGGTCCCGGCAGCGAGGTCGGCTCCGAGTTCATCGAGAACGAGGGCACCGACGCCGTCTCCTTCACCGGCAGCAGCCACGTCGGCGAGATGGTCTACGAGCAGGCGACCGACTCGGGCAAGCGCGTCCAGACCGAACTCGGCGGCAAGAACCCGACGGTCGTCACCGACTCGGCGGACCCCGCAGAGGCGGCCGAAATCGTCGCCACCGGCGGCTTCGGAACGACCGGCCAGTCGTGTACCGGCTGTTCGCGTGCCATCGTCGACGAGGAGGTCTACGACGACTTCGTCGCGGAACTCGTCGACCGCGCGGAGTCCATCGACGTCGGTCCCGGCAACGACCACGAGATGGGCCCGCAGGCCAGCGAGAGCGAACTCGAAGGGACCCTCGACTACATCGAGATCGCCCAGAACGAGGGCGCGACGCTCGTCGCGGGCGGCGGCCAGCCCGAGGGCGAGGAAGTCGAAGACGGCTACTTCGTCGAGCCGACCGTCTTCACCGACGTCGAGAGCGACATGCGCATCGCCCAGGAGGAAGTCTTCGGGCCGGTCGTCGCCGTCCTGAAGGTCAGTGACTTCGAAGAGGGCCTCGCCGTCGCCAACGACGTCCCGTACGGTCTCTCGGCCAGCGTCGTCACCGACGACCACACCGAGGCAAACCGCTTCATCGACGAGGCGGAAGCCGGCGTGGTGAAGGTCAACGAGAAGACGACCGGTCTCGAGCTGCACGTCCCGTTCGGCGGCTTCAAGCGCTCCTCCTCGGAGACGTGGCGCGAACAGGGGGATGCCGGTCTCGACTTCTACACCATCGAGAAGACCGTCTACGACAACTACTGAACGCGGTTGAGCGACGCGCGAGCGTCGCCCCATCCGTCGCAGACGACGCTCGCCGACCCCAGTCCGAGTCACGTCACACCCACAACAGCCTCTCCGATTCACCGATTTTTTGCGGCTCGACCCCCGTGAGTTGGCCCAGTAATTATATGGGGGGCTGTCGAACACGGGGATATGAACGACGCACTTGTCGTGTTAGAAGACAGAGACGCCTGTGAAGACCTGCTCCGTGAGGCAGCCATGTACGCGAAGGGCGCGGACCGTGACCTCGTGCTCTACTCGCCGCTGACAACAGAGGAGTTCGAAGAGGCCGCCTCGACACTCGACGAGATCGGGCGCGTAGAGAACCGTGAGTACAACGACGACGAGATACTCGGTGTCGCGTTCACCTTCGCCCGCGAACTCGCGAGCGACGCGTTGGAGGATATGGACGTCGAATGGTCCATCGTCGCCGACGTAGTCGAGGAACGCACGGCCAACCACATCGTCGACGTCGCCGAAGAGCACGACTGCGACCACGTCTTCACGCTCGGCAGCCAACGGTCGCCGACGGGGAAAGCCGTCTTCGGCGACAGGACCCAGCGGCTCATCCTCAACTTCCCGGGCTACGTGACGACGAAGATGAACTAACTCGGCCGCCAGCCCAATCTATTTGCCACCCCTTTCCGAAGCCACTGGTATGGATACGACGCTGATGCTCCCACCGCAGCCTGACCGCCGGTGGACCATCGCCAAACAGTTGGGACTCTCGACCGCAGTCGTCCGATTCTGGGGCGAGGAGGAGTGGTGGACCTACGACACGCTGTTGCAGACGGCGAACCGCTTCGCCGACCACGGTCTCGAACTTGACGTAGTCGAGGACCGCCCGCCGATGACGAAGACCGTCCTCGGTCGCGAGGGTCGCGACGAGGAGATTGAGACGGTCAAGCAGCTCATCCGCAACATGGGTCGCGTTGGCATCGACGTCTACTCGTGGGTCTGGACGGAGAACCCCGTCGGCGTGATTCGGACCTCCGACTCGGTCCCGCTCCGTGGCGACTCGCGGACGACGGCCTACAGCCACGAGCAATCGGAGCGCGCGCCCGACTACCCCGTCGACATCACCGAGGACGAACTCTGGGCGAACCTCGAATACTTCCTCGACGAGGTCGTCCCCGTCGCCGAGGAGGCGGGCGTCAAACTCGCGCTGCATCCCGACGACCCACCCGTCGAGTCCGTCCGTGGTGTGCCTCGACTCGTCAACTCCGTCGAGAACGTCCAGCGTATCCTCGACCTGCACGACAGCCCGAACCACGGGCTGAACTTCTGTCAGGGCAACTTCTCGGCGATGGGCGCGGACGTCGTCGACACCATCCACCGCTTCGGCGACCGCATCCATTTCGTCCACTTCCGTGACGTGGAGGGGACGGCCGAGGACTTCGTCGAGACCTGGCACGAGGAGGGACAGACGGATATGCTCGCGACGATGCAGGCGTATCAGGAGATCGGCTTCGACGGTCCCATCCGCCCCGACCACGTCCCGCGGATGCTCGGCGAGGAGGACCGCTCGGGGACGATGTCCGGCTACACCGACATGGGGCGGCTGTTCGCCGTCGGCTACATGAAGGGGCTGTTGGAGCAGGGAGAGTAGTCCCGGACCGACGCCTCGCCGACGACTGAACGGAAGACGACTGAGCGGAAGGAACGAGGATTTATCTTGCCGTCCGAACAGATTCAGCCATGGGATTCATCGACGAGGACTATCTTCTCGGCACAGCCGCGGCACGTGACCTTTACGACGCCGTCGCCGACCTGCCGGTCGTCGACCCGCACAATCATATCGACCTCGCGGAGGTCGTCGAGAACGAGCCGTGGAGCGACATCTGGGAGGTCGAGGGTGCGACCGACCACTACGTCTGGCAGCTCATGCGCAAGCGGGGCGTCCCCGAACGGAAGATCACGGGCGACGCCAGCAACCGCGAGAAGTGGGACGCGCTCGCCGAGGTCGCCCCGGACTTCGCGGGCAACCCGACCTACGAGTGGCTCCATCTCGACCTCAAGCGGCGGTTCGGTATCGACGAGCCGCTGAACGCGGAGACGGCCGACGACATCTGGGCGGAGACGAAAGCCCAGTTGGCCGAGGCCGACAAGCGGCCGCAGGCGGTCCTGCGGGAGATGAGCGTCGAAGTGCTCTGTAGCAGCGACGATCCGACCTCCCGACTCGCGTACCACGAGCGCGCCGAGACCGAGGTCGAGGGCGTCGACGTCCGGCCGACGTGGCGGCCCGACCGCGCCCTGAAGGTCGAGAACGACGAGTGGAGCACGTTCGTCGCGGAACTGGATGCGGTGACAGAGAGCGACGTGAGCGACCTCAGCGGCTTCTGTGACGCGCTCGCGGAGACGCACGACTACTTCGTCGACCACGGCTGTGTCGCCTGCGACATCGGCATGGGGACCGAGCCGGTCTCGAAGCCCGTGAGCCACGAGCGTGCCAGCGAGGTCTACGCGGCGGCCCGTCGCGGTGACGACATCGCTGCCGACGCAGTCCGGGACTTCAAGGCGTATCTCCTCGACTACATCGGTGAATTGAACGCCGCGGCCGACTGGACGACCCAGCTCCACATCGGGGCGGTCCGCGACTACCGCGAGAGCCTGTACGAGGACGTTGGCCCGAACGCCGGTGGCGACGTGTCGACGCAGGATGTCGACCTCGTCGCGGGGCTGGACCACTTCCTCGACCGCTTCGACGGCGAGATGGAGATCGTCCTCTACACGCTGGACCCGACGCATTATCCGAGCGCAACGGTCGTCGCCCGCGCGTACCCCAACGTGAGCATCGGCCCGGCGTGGTGGTTCAACGACAGCCCGCTGGGTATCGAGAACCAGCTGGAGCGTGTCGCTGCCGTCGACCTCCTGGCCAACTACGCGGGCATGGTCAGCGACTCGCGGAAGCTCGTCTCGTACGGCTCGCGCTTCGAGATGTTCCGCCGAACCCTCGCGGACGTCGTGGGCGAGATGGTCGAACGCGGACAGATCCCCTACGACAACGCAGAACGGCTCGTGCGGCACGTCGCCTACGACAGACCGAAGGAACTGTACGGGCTCTGAGACGCGCGGACGTAGGTTCAGAGGCGGTAGCCGTCGGCTGACGGTGCCCGCCACCGATACAGTGAAGTGACGCTCGTGGGTGGAACGAAACGTATGTCATCACAGCTCAGTGGAGAGACCGCTATCGTCACCGGTTCGAGCAAAGGGATCGGAAAGGGAATCGCCGAGCGTTTCGCCGACGAGGGGGCGAACGTCGTCGTCAACTCCCGGTCGCAGGAGCGCGCCGACGAGGTCGCCGCGGAGATCCGTGAGAACGGCGGGACGGCCGTCGGCATCGAGGCCGACGTCACCGACGAGGACGCGATGGAAGCGCTCGTCGAGACGACCGTCGAAGAGTTCGGCAGCGTCGACGTGATGGTCAACAACGCCGGGATGACGATCCTCGGCGAGGCAGCCGAGTTCGACGTCGACGACTGGCGGCACGTCATCGAAGTCGACCTCGTCGGTACGTTCGTCGGCTGTCAGGCCGCGGGCCGCCAGATGATCGAGCAGGGCGACGGTGGCGCGATTCTCAATATGTCTTCGCTGATGGGTGGCCGTGGTCTCCAGCTGCGCTCGCCGTACTGCGCCTCCAAGGCAGGCGTCAACAACCTCACGCAGACGCTCGCCGTCGAGTGGGCGGAACACGACATCCACGTCAACGCGCTCGCGCCGGGCTTCATCTGGACGGAGATCACGGAACAGACACAGGGGTCTGCGGGCTACACCAACGACGACATCCGC
The DNA here is from genome assembly GCF_900103715.1 of Halogranum gelatinilyticum. Taxonomy (NCBI): domain Archaea; kingdom Methanobacteriati; phylum Methanobacteriota; class Halobacteria; order Halobacteriales; family Haloferacaceae; genus Halogranum; species Halogranum gelatinilyticum. Next base: position 62,889 of record NZ_FNHL01000008.1, read on the forward strand.
GACCGGACGCCGCTGAACCGGTTCGGCACCGTCGAGGAGATGGCCGAGTGCGCGCTCTTCCTCGTCGGTCAGAACAACTTCGTCACCGGCGAAGTGCTCTACGCCGACGGCGGCTGGCAGGCCTACGGCTGGGGCGCGGGCGACCAGTAGCCAACCCACCAAACACCAACCTGGCGGATTGGCGACATTCCGTTCGATAGCACTCGTTTCTCACTCCTGTTCTACCGCAACCCCATCTCACCGCACCGAGCGGTCTCAGTCGGTGGGAGACAGCACCCGCGGAGCGGCGTCCGTCTCTCGCGCCAGTAGCGTCTTTGGCCGTGCCGTCGCTTTATTCTCTATCTCAGAACACACGAGAGCCAGTCCCCAGCCAGAAAGTTACAGTACTAGAGCTGTAATGATTGAGGAACCGAGAACCATAACAGACGGAAGGTACGGGGAAGAACCCAGAGTGAGAGACTGTCGCTACGTTCTCTAATAGAAAACGGAGGGTTAGTAGTTGATGTTGAGTTCGACGACGTTGGCAGCACTGAGGACGCGTTCGGGGAGCTGTCCGTAGAGGTCCTCGTCGCTGACGCGGCTGGCGGGAGCCGAGACGCTGATCGCGCCCAACACCTCGCCGGACGAGGCCTTGACGGGGGCGGCGAGACAGCGTAACCCCTCCAGCCGTTCGCCGTCGTCGATGGCGTAGCCGCGTTCGCGGATGTCGTCGAGCACGTCGAACAGTTCCTCGCGCGTCCCGATGCTCTTCGGTGTCTTCGTCTCCAGCCCGCGGTGTTCGACAATCTCCTCGACGCGCGACTTCGGGAGGTAGGCGAGGATCGCCTTGCCGAGCGCGGTCGTGTGGAGGTTCGTCCGCAGACCGGCGTAGGTGTCGAGGTCGACAGCGTCGTCACCCTTCGCCCGCATCAGGTAGACGCCCATCCCCTGTTCCTCGACGAGGAGGTTCGCGAGTTCACCTGTCTCGGCGGCCAGCGACTTAACCTCGGGTTCGGCCACCTCGTAGAACTCCATCGACTTCCGGATGCGGCCGCCGACTTCGAGGAACTTCAGGCCGAGGCGGTACTCGCCGTCGGTCTTCAGCACGTAACCGTGGCTCTGTAACGTCGTCAGATGGTTGTGGACGGCACTCTTTCCCATGTCGAGTTCGGCCGATAGCTCGGTCACTCCACACGGACCGTCTTCCATCAACTGCTCGATGACCGCGAGTGTCTTCTCGGTCGTTCGGACCGGGTGCTTGGCGTCCATGGTATAACCTACCACGTTTCAGGCATAAGCGTTCTGGTTTAGAGAACAGACTGTCGTTTCAGACACGACAGTTCGACAGCGAATCCGGGGGTAGACGGGTCTGACTACCAGGGAAAGGGGGGTTTGGGTGGGACGCTTCCGAGGCTTCAAGTGGTCGTTCGCCGTCGTGTCCGGTGTGACTGCTGAAAATACGAGTGTCGTCGTCACCGGTGCACTCGGTGGTGCCGGCCAGTGGACGGTAGAGAGACTGCTCGCCGACGGCTACGACGTCGTCGGTTTGGACCAACGGCTTCCGGCGGACGGCGGTCCCGACGGCGCGGACTTCTTCCAGGTCGATCTGACCGACCAGGGTGAGACGACCGAGCTCGTCACCGCCTTCGACCCCGACGCTGTCGTCCATCTCGCGGCCATCCCCGACCCGACGAACCACGCCGGTGGCCGCGTGTTCTCGAACAACATCCTGAGCACGTACAACGTCCTCGACGCGGCCGGACGAGCCGGTGCCCGTGTCGTCTGGGCGTCGAGCGAGTCGGCGTACGGCTTCCCCTTCGCGCACAACCTGCTCGTGCCGGACTATCTCCCGATAGATGAGTCGCATCCGTTGCGGCCGGAGGACCCCTACGGCGTCTCGAAGGTCGCGGGAGAGGCGGTCGCGGCGATGACCGCTCGACGCTACGGCGTCCCGGTCCTGTCGGTCCGCCCCTCGTGGGTACAGTATCCCGGCGCGTACCAGACGACGAGCAACCGCGAGGCGTTCGACCTCGACGAGTTGGCCGCGTCGCCCGCGGGCAGCTCTCCGAGCGGTGGCGCGGGCAACTTCTGGTCCTACATCGACGTGCGGGACCTCGCGTCGATGTTCTCGGAAGCACTGACGGCGGACGTCACCGGCCACGAGGCCTACCTCTGTCACGCGCCGGAGAACTATCTCGGCGTCGAGACCAGCGAACTGTTCGACGCGCTCTACGACGACGCACCGCCGTGCCCGATCGAGGGAGATGCGTCGGCGTTCACCACCGAGAAGGCCGAGCGCGACCTGGGCTGGACGGCCGAACACACGTGGCGCGAGGCCGCCGACGCCGACGTAGCGGGACCGGACTTCGGCTAAACCGACGGAGGGCACCGGGTCCGTCAGCTTCGACGGAGTCTGAAGCAACTATCTTCGTATCAGTAAAATTATAATCAAGAAGGTGCCAAAACGTGTCCGGTCCGTAAGACTTAATCTATGGTATTTTATAACACAAGACGATATGTCGGAAGACAGTGACAGAGAGGGATTTAGACAGTCGATCAGCCGCCGGAAGATGTTGGCCGTGGCTGGGTCGTCGGGTATCGCCGCACTCGCCGGGTGTGCTGGGGGCGACGGCGGCAGTGGCGAGACATCGAGCGATTCGACCGACACCGCAAACACCGCGACGTCCGGGTCGGGTGGACAGGTATACGACGCGACGTTCAAGAACGCGTACGACGGGAACCCGGTCGACCTTCACTTCAACTCCTCGGCGAGCCAGAACTACAGCTGGCCCGCGGGGCGCGCAGTGTTCGCACCGTTCCTGAAATACTCGTTCAACAAAGACGAGTTCCTCTACGGCGCGCTGGACGACCTCGAAATCACGGACGAAGAGGTCACACTGACGTTCCGCGACGACCTGACGTGGAGTGACGGCGACGAGTGGACGACAGAGGACCTGGACATCCAGCTCCAGCTGGCCCAGAAGACCGGTAGTTCGCTGTTCGGCTACGTCGACGACTTCGAGATGGTCGACGACAAGACGGCGAAGCTGATCCTCGAAGGGCCGACGAACCCGCGTATCATCCGCTTCGAGCTGACGAACTTCTTCGTCGACACGAAGGCAGAGACGCACGAGGAGTGGGTCGACAAGGGCGAAGCGGAGTTCCTCCAGTGGGCATGGGAGGACCCTGTCGCGAGTGGGATGTTCCAGTTCGAGAACAAAGACCGCCAGGCCTTCGAGTTCTCGCGTAACCCCGAGTTCTACAAGTCCGACAACGTCAACTTCGAGACTTACCTCCTCGAAAACACCGGTGGCGGGTCTGCCCAGCACCAGGCACTGATGGCGGGGACGGATGTCGACGCGGCAACGAGTTCCTTCACGCCGCCGGAGATCGCCGAGCAGTTCCCGGACCACGTCGTCGAGGTCAACATTCCGGCGAAGTGGGGTTACGGTATCGTCTTCAACCACGACGACCCCGACTTCGGCAAGCGGAAGGTTCGGCAGGCGATCGCGCACGTCATCAACCGGCAGTCGATCGTCGACAACGCAGGACCGCGGACGAAGTTCACCGCGCCGATCCCCTGTGGGATCGCGCCGCGCGACCAGGAGTACTGGCTCGGTGACTGGTACGACGACTTCGAGACATACGGCGTCGACACCCAGAACACCGAAGAGGCGACGCAGCTGCTCGAAGAGGCCGGCTACACCAAGGTAGACGGCACGTGGCAGGACAGTGAAGGCGAGACCCTCGGCGGCAGATACTACTCGCCGGCCGGCTGGAACGACTGGACGACGATGACCCAGACGGTCGTCAGCCAGCTCAACGAGTTCGGCTTCGACTTCACCGTCACCACGAAACCGACGAACGACTGGTTCGGCCAGTACTCCGGCGGGAACTTCAAGATGGGTTCGTTCTACTGGCTGCCCGGTGGATCGCGTTCGGCGTTCCCCTACTTCCCGCTGTACTACCAGCTGTGGGCGTCGGACATCGGTGGCGGCCACGCGTACCGCCAGTTCGCGCAGTCCGAACAGACCATCCCCGGTCCCGACGGCGAGGATATGACGCTCGACACGCCGCTGAGCACCGTCGAGGAGATCGCGAAACAGCCCGACGACGAGGGAGCACGGCCGTTCGTCCAGCAGGCAGCGTGGCACAGCCACATCGAGCTGCCGTTCCTCGGCCTGGTCTCGAAGTACGAGCAGTCGTGGACCACCAACGACGAGTGGACCGAGCCCGCACAGGACAACACGAACCGTCGCGTCAAGTGGCCCCAGTTCTGGTGGGTCCACGAGGGCGACCTGCAGTACGACCCGAACTAGGGTCGCAAACCGACGAACCGACGACCGACGGTCATCGACCGTCGTGTGCGACTGTCCCATTGCAGATTTTTTGCCCCGTCCACCGACTCGCCGAACGGGAGTCGTAGCGAGTACAAGACCACGAGAAGAGCGACGACTACGGGACGCGGCTGGCCGTCGAGCCGCCGTAAGATTCGACGGCGTCCAGTAGCGTCATGTGAGTGGACGCGAGTGTACAGATATGCACGCCGACAGCGACCCGTCCATCTCGTTGCACAACGTCGCCGAGACGGTCCCGGCCGAGTGGACCGACAGCGGCGAGCGACTGTGCCGCGTCCCCGACACGGTCGGCGCGGGCCTGAACGACATGGCCCGCGACCGCGTCCGCCATCCGACCGACAGCGAACTGCGGTTCGTCCCGGCGGACGACGACACCGAGATCGAGGTGACGCTCTCGGCCCCCGAGCCGACACGCGTCAGAGTCTTCTGGGGACCGTTTCAGCCGTGGGAGCCGACGGAACTCGGGCCAGAGGAGGAGACACTCACGCTCAGTGTCCCCGAGCGCGTGGCCGACCTCGCCTCCGAGACTGAGGCCGACACCGACCTCGGCGGCCGCTTCGACCCGCGGGTCTGCCGACTCCGGTTCGAGCGGTTCACGCCGGTCGCCCTTCACGACGTCACCGGCGACTGTCGGCCGCCCGATGGCGACGAACTTCCTGACATCCGGTATCTCGCGTACGGCACGTCCATCACCGAGGGGGCGACGTCGTCGGCACCACAGACGAACTACGTCTCGGAGGTCGCCCGGGGCTGTGGCTACGACGCGCTGAACCTCGGCTGCTCGGGGTCGGCCTACTGCGAGGCTGCGATGGCCGAACACATCGCCGCTCGCGACGACTGGGACGTGGCGACGCTCGCGCTCTCGGTCAACATGGCCAACACCGGCGGCTTCCCGGTCGAGGAGTTCGAAGCCCGCGCCGAGCGGTTCGTCGACACCGTCGCGGCCGCCCACCCGGACAAGCCCGTCGTCTGCATCACGCTGTTTCCGTACTTCGACGACCTGACCGACGCTGGCGACGCCGACCTCGCCGGGGCGTACCGCGAGACGCTCCGTGAGATCGTCCGCGGGTCGCCTCACGACAACCTCTCGCTGGTCGAGGGGCAGGAGCTGTTGCCCGTCTCGGGGTTGGCCGCCGACCTACTGCATCCGGGCGACACAGGGATGCGCGCCATCGGTGAGAACCTCGCGCGACGGCTCGAGGATATCGTCGACGTGTCGCGGTGACGCTGTCCCGCTATCGAGAGTGAGTACCACTCCGACTCCCGGCCGCTGTGGTCGCCGTCACCAAACACTTAACGTCGTGTCGACACCGAGTCGACAGTAGTGGTACGGGACACGAACCCACTCAGACTGCTCCTCGTCGGTATCGGCGCGGTGCTCGGCCGTCTCGGTCTCGTCTCGCCCGACAAGGCCCGCGAGGCGACCGACCTCGCGTGGCCGCGCATCCTGACGGGACTCGCGCGGATGTCGAACAGCGTCGTCGACGCGGCGATGGTCGGCGTCGCCGTCGGCCCGCTGGCCATCGCCGGGATGGGCTTCGCCGGGCCGTACTGGGGGATGACGTTCGCCATCGGCGGCGGGATGGCCGCGGGTACCATCGCGCTCGTCTCCCAACGGTACGGGGCGGACGCCTACGACGAACTGGAAGGCGTCGTCCGGTCGAGCGCGCTACTCGTGACGCTCGTCGCACTCCCCGTCACGGTGCTGTTCTGGACCGTCCCGACCGAACTCGTCTCGCTTCTGAGCGACGACCCCGTCGCCGTCGGCTACGGCGCCGACTATCTCCGCGTCCTCGCACTCGCCGTCCCCTTCGCCATCGTCAACCAGATCGGCAGCCGGGTGCTCATCGGCGTCGACGACGCGTGGACGCCGATGGTCGTCCGGTCGGCCGGAGCCGCAACCAACGTCGCGCTCAACGCGGTCTTCATCTTCGTGCTCGACATGGGCGTCGTCGGCGCGGCCGCGGGGAGCGTCGTCGCGAGCGTCCTCGTCACGGTCGCGTTCGTCGTCGGTCTCGTCGCGGGACGACTGCCGTTCATCGGCGCGTTCCCGGTCACCGTCGACCCCACCGCCCGGTACGTCGACCGCGAGGTCTTCACCGACCTGCTCTCCATCGGGCTGCCGGTCGTCGGCCGAAGCTCCGTCTGGACAGTCGCGCGGTTCCCCATCCTGATCTTCGTCGGGCTTCTCGGCCCGAACGTCGTCGCCGCCTACGTCATCAGCCGCCGTATCTGGGGGCTGATGAACACGCCCGGCTGGGGGTTCGGTCTCGCCGCCAGCAGCCTCGTGGGACGGGCACTCGGCGCGGACGACGAGACGAACGCCGAGGCCTACGGTCGCGAGATCACCTACTTCACCGTCGCGACGTATCTGCTCGCGGCACTCCTCGTCGCCGCCTTCGCCCGCCCAATCGTCCTGCTCTTCGTGGGCGACCCGACCTCGGAAGCGGTGCCCGTCGCCGTCGACTTCGTCTACGCGGCCTGCGTGGCCATCGTCCCCGCGGGCGTGACCAACGGGATCGCCGGGGCACTCGACGCCACGGGCGACACCCGGTGGCCGTTCTACGGCCGCGCGCTGGGGATGTTCGGCTTCGCCATCCCGCTGACGTATCTCGCCACCACGACCTCGCTCGGCCTGTTCGCCGTCTCGCTGTCGTTTCTCGGCGAGAGTGTCCCCTCGATGCTCGTCAACTGGTACCGCTTCCGCTCCGGGAAGTGGAAGGCGATCAGCCGCGCGTACCGGCCGGGGACAGCCAGCGACGACTGAGTCGACCGTCGGTTCCGGTGCCGCTCCACCGAAATCACCGCCCCACCGCTTTCGGCAACGCCTGTCCGTTCACCGACGCTTTATACGGCTGAGCCGTGAACGCCGAGTATGACATCGATCGGCTTTCAGCTCTACAGTCTGCACGGCGTCGACGACCCGCTTCCCGACGTCATCGAACGCGTCGGCGAGGCCGGGTTCGAGGGCGTCGAACTCGCTGGGCTGGACGGTCACAGACCGGAGGAGGTCGCCGAGGCCCTGACGGCCGCGGACCTCGACGTCGCTGGCGCGCACGTCGGTCTCGACGAGATCGAGGACGACCCCGAGACCGTCGCCGAAACCTACCGGACGCTCGGCTGTGACGACGTCGTCGTCCCGTGGCTCGACCCCGAGCACTTCGCCTCGACCGAGTCGGTCGAGGCGGCGGCCGAGCGGCTGGACGCCGCCGCCGCGGCCCTCGACGACCACGGACTCGCCCTCCACTACCACAACCACGACCAGGAGTTCACCGACCTCGACGGCGAGCCCGCGCTGGCGACGCTCGTGGCTGCGACCGAGAACGTCGGCTTCGAACTCGACCTCGGCTGGGTCGGCGCGGCCGGATACGACCCCCTCGCCGTGCTCGACGACTACGCGGACCGCGTGCGCATCGTCCACCTCAAGGACTACGACGCCGAGACGGGCGACGTGGTCGAGGTCGGCGGCGGCGACCTGGACATCGCTGCGGCGGTCGACGCCGTCCGCGACCACGGCTGTGACTGGCTGGTCTACGAGGCCGAGGAGCGTCCCGACTCCTACGGCACGCTGGACCACGCTGCCGACGTCGTCGAGACGTACTGGTAACGGCGGCGGAGTCACCACGGTTCACTCGTCCTCGTGCCGCGGCGCGCTCGCCGAGGCGAAACCACTATGCCACGGCACGACACACTGACAGGAGACGGATGAGCACCTACACAGTCGCAGTCATCGGTACCGGACCGGACCCGTCGAACCCGAGTCTCAACGGGTTCGCGATGGGCTACAGACACGCGGAAGCGTACGCCACCGACGACCGGGCGGAACTCGTCGGCGCGGCCGACATCGTCCCGGAGAACGCCGCCGCCTTCGCCGAGGAGTTCGACCTCTCGGAGGAGGCGACGTTCACCGACTACGAGGAACTCCTCACGGCACTCGAACCCGACGTCGTGAGCGTCTGTGTCCCGCCCGCGATCCACCGCCGGGTCGTCGTCGACTGCGCCCGCAGCGGCGTCGTCAGCGCGATCCATTGCGAGAAGCCGATGGCCGACACGTTCTCCGACGCCCGGACGATGGTCCAGGAGTGTTGGCGACACGACGTTCAGTTGACCTTCAACCGACAGCGACGGTTCGGCAAGCCGTTCACCGAGGCGAAGCGGCTGCTCGACGAGGGGGAAATCGGCGACCTCCAGCGCGTGGAGATCACGTGGGGGGACTTCTACGATACCGGTGCCCACACCGTCGACCTCGCGGGGATGTTCAACGACGAGCGGCCCGCCGAGTGGGTCATCGCCCAGCTCGACTACCGTGAGGAGGACGTCCGGTTCGGGACCCACCAGGAGAACCAGATGTGGGCGCAGTGGCGCTACGACAACGGCGTCTACGGCGTCTCCTCGACCGGCGCGGGGTCGGACATCCACGACGCCGGACTGCTGCTCCGAGGCACTGAGGGCGTCATCCGCATCGACGTCGACGACGGCCCGATGCTCGAACTGGAGCGCGGCGGTGAGCGCGAGGCTATCGACGTCGGCAACGAGACGATGCACCACAGCGGCGAGGAGGAGGGACGGTTCGGGTCGCACTTCCAGGACCGCGCCGTCGCGGAGGTTCTCGACGCGCTCGACGAGGAGCGCGAACCCGTGCTGAGCGGCAAGCGCGGACTCAACACCGCGGAAATCCTGTTCGCGGGCTACGAGTCGGTCCGCTCGCGCGGCCGCGTCGACCTCCCGCTGGACCTCGACGACAACCCGCTCGAAGCGATGGTGGAGTCGGGAGCCCTCACGCCCGAGCCTGCAGAGGACGAAGAGTAACCTCTCTCGGACCCCTCGATACGACCAGTAGAGAGCGTTAGACCGTAGAGAAGAAAAGTGGTCGGATTTTTTGGTGGCGGATGACCGACGAGGGAATGGACCGTAGGCCGAGCCGTGTCGTGGTCGTTCAGCTGTTTCGTCGTCCGACAGCCAGCCGAATCCCGGCCGTTCATTGAACCTCATCAGGAACCGAAAAGTCGCCACAGCAGCCGGGAGCGTACCGGCAGCCACCGAACTCTGTCGGTCGGCGTTATCACACTCCGTCGGCCGACGCTATCGCACGCCGTCGAAGGCGGTTCGGCCACGGGCAGTCGACCCGCTCGTGTCCGGAACGGACACTCCTTGGTAGTAGTAGTACAATTACTTGTAGACGAAGTAGTCGAAAAGCGTCGACAGTATCGGGCAATCGAAGCAAGTCATGGCGTCAGGATGCCGAGCAACTGCACGACACCGAACAGCGTCGCGGCGGCGGCGACCGTCGTCGCGAGCACACCCGCGGACGCGAGTTCGCCGTCGCCGCCGAGTTCGCTCGAATAGATGTACGTCGAGACGGCGGTCGGCATCGCGAGCATGAGGACGCCCGCACGGAGCGTCGTCGGCGACGCGGTGAGTCCAGTGAACACCACCACCGCCACGAGCGGCATGACGAGGAGTTTCACTGCCGCGATAGCACCGACCGTCGGCGGGTCGACGAGACCGTTCTCAGCCGTGATCGACGCCCCGACGGCCGGGAGTGCAATCGGAAGCGCGAGGGCACCGAGGACGTCGAGCGACCCCCGAACCACGCCGGGGAGATCGACGCCGACGGCACCACCGGCGAGACCGAGTGCGAGCGCGATGAGCACCGGATTGCGGGCGAGACCGCTCAGTTCGTCGAAGACGTCCGCGTCCGCGCTGGTGATTCGCGTCAATAGCAGCACCGTCAGCGACACCTGGAGGATGGAGGCGATACCAAGGACGACGCTGGCCTTCCCGGCGGTGACACCGCCGAAGGTGGCCGCGACGAAGGGAACGCCGAGAAAGCCCAGGTTGGAGTGGTAGGACTGGACGACGGCGACGCCGCGTCGCGCCGGTGTCGCGTGGTTACGGTGGACCAGCCAGCCGATGCAGGCACCGGCCAGGAGGACGACGGTGACGCCGACGAAGAGCCGCCAGACGAGGACGTCCGAGAGCGACCGGGTGACCGTCGACGAGAAGACGAGTGCGGGAAGCGCGACGTAGAAGGCGACCGCCGTGAGCCGGTCGCGACGGTGCTCGTTCAACACCCCGACCGCACGGAGTCCGGCACCGACAGCCAGCAGAGCCAGCATATAGGCGAGTTGTGACGCGACGCTCATACCCGAACTGCACGGGGGACACTGATGGTGGTTTCGACTCGGGCAGCAGCCGCCGTTCGGGACGGCAGTCACTCGGAACCGGTCACTCGGTGGCGTCACCGAGACCGAGGACCCGCTTTGGGTTCTCGAAGACGACCTGGCGGATGTCGTCCTCGTCGATGCCCAGCCGGTAGAGGTCGAAGATCGCGCGTTTGACCGAGAAGACGTCCGTGCGGAGGATGTTCGCACAGTCGGTGTCCATCATGACGCGGTCGGGACCGTACTCCTGAATCGCCTTGGCGACGTCTGCCGCGTCGACGCCGTTGAGCCACGGATAGCTGACCGTGAAGCTCGCGTAGCAGTCGGTCTCACCGAGTAGGTAGTCGATGTTGTTGGGGTCGGCGTGGGAGGCGACGATGCGGTCCTCGGGCAGCCCGGCGTCGGCCGCGGCCTCGATGTCGATCTTCACCGCGTCGAGCGCGGGATTCTTCCCCGTCAACACCGGCTCCTGGCCGAGCGAGACGTTGCTCTCGAAGCCGGGGAGACCGAACTCGGGGCGGTAGTCCGGGGCGTCGTCGACACCGACGTTCGGCGTGTGGAGGATGACCGGCAGCCCGTGGGTGTCCGCGAGTTCCATCTGCGCTTGGACGACGGCGCGCTGTTCGTCGAGGTCCCAAGCTTCGGCATGTTGGGCGGGCGTCACACCCGTCTCGCCGATGGCGACGACGTCGTCGAGCCGACAGTATTCGTCCATTGCGTCGAGCAGCTCGTCGGGGTCCGTGATACGGACGCCAGTGTGGATGCCGAGCGCGAGGTTGGTGCGGAAGAAGTGGTTGCGCTCGATGGCGCGCTTCCGGTTGAGGACGTCGTCCCACAGATAGCGGACGTCGTCGGCCTCGACGGGCTTGTACGGCGTCCAGTGGTAGCCCGACGCGACCATCACCATCTCCCGACAGCCGGAGAGCGCGTATCGTTCGCGGTCCTCGAAGGAGAGCGTGTGGGCGTGGTTGTGGGGGTCGATCCACGGCAGGTTCAACAGCGACGTCGGCGGGTCGAACGACTCGGCGTCGAGGTAGGCTTCGTCCGTGGGGCGTCGCGTCGGATACTCCGAAGACATACGTGGGATACTGACCGCGACGGCTTGAATCGTTGGGCAAAGCGGAAAACCGGTCGGCGAGCGACCCCCGTGTCGAACGAGGTCCACTCCGACGGCGAGTGATCCTCGACTTACCTGGACGGGGGACTCACTCGGACGGGGGCGTCTCCCGGGCGAATGCACGGAGTTCGCGGTTGAACCGCGCCGGCTGCTCCCAGAAGGGGGTGTGGCCGGTCTCCGGATACCACGAGAGTTCCGCGTCGGCGACGCGGTCGGCGTACGCCTCCGACGCTTCGGGGAGCACGACAGCGTCTTCGGTGCCGTGGGTGAGCAGCACCGGGACGTCAAGTGCTTCGAGTTCGGCGTCGTGGCTGACCGTCCGGTCGCGGAGGCTGTCGCGGACGTGCGGCGGGACGACGACGTTGTAGCCGAGCATGAAGTAGTGGTCGTCGGGGTCGAGGTCGTCGAAGACACAGAGGTCGACGAACTGCCGCATCGTCGCCGTCGACTCCTCGACGTCGGTCGAGACGAACCCCGAGACGAGTTCGAGATACTCGGGGCCGAGCCGTTCCGTCGCGGTGTCGGTACCGATGGTGGAGATGGCACCGACGAGGGTGACGCCAGTGAGCCGGTCGGTCCCGAAGGAGTCGACGTAGTCGAGGACGACGAGCCCGCCGTAGGACCAGCCGACGAGGATCACGTCGTCGAGACCGAGTTCGGTGATGACCGCGCGGACGTCCTGCGCCCACAGCTCCGAGTCGTCGTAGGCGTCTCGGGGCTTGTCGGACTCGCCGTGGCCGCGGCTGTCGAACGCGACGAGCCGGAACTCGTCTGTGAGCGACGACTCGAACTGATGTCGCCACGAGAGCAGGCTCTGCGAGAAGCCGTGGACGAAGAGTATCGGTCGGCCACGCCCGGCCTCTCGGACGTGGAGCGCGACGTCGTTCCCACCGCGGACGGTGTGCGTTCGCATACCAGTAGCTGTCGAGGTGTGCTCTTTGTTCTTCCGCCCGAGTCGCGTTCGAACGAGACGAGAAGAAGCGAAACGGAATGAGACGAAACGAGCCAAGAGTGTCCGACGGCAGTCCAGGCCGTTGACCTAGTACGTATGGACGTCAACGAATATAACGTATCGTTCACGAGAGAAGTAAGGGGGATAACAACAACTATTTTTAATGAACGTCCATACTGGAGTTCGGTAAGACATATGCCAGACGTCAATGGAATACACCACGTAACGGCCTTTTGTGACGACCCCCAGGAGAACTACGACTTCTTCACGGACGTCCTCGGCCTGCGGTTCGTCAAGCGAACGGTCCGGTTCGACGTGCCGGAGAAGATCTATCACCTGTACTACGGTGACGAGATGGGGACGCCAGGGACCGTCATCACCTACTTCCCGATGACGAATATGCCGATGGAGCGGGGGATGGTCGGCAAGGGGATGATGAGTGCGGTGGGGCTGACGATCCCCGAAGGCTCTGTCGACTATTGGACCAACCGGTTCGAGGAGCACGACATGGAGTTCACCGTCGAGGAGCGCTTCGGTGAGACCGTCGTCGGCTTCACCGACCCCGACGGCCTCCCGTACGAGCTCGTCACGGGCGAATCCGACATCGAGCCGTGGGACGGCGGCGACGTCCCGACCGAACACGGCATCCGTGGGATGTACAACGTCACGCTTCACTCGTCGGACCCCGCGGGGACGATGGACGTCCTCGAGACGCTCGGCTGGGACCGCATCGGCGAGGCGACCCACCCGCAGGCGGGCGACCGTATCCGCTACGAGGCACCCGAGGGCGGCCCGTGCGCCCGGAAGGTCGACGTCCTCATCCGCCCCAACGCGCCGAACGGCGTCATGGGTATCGGGACGTATCTCCACGTGGCGTTCCAGGTCGAGAACGACTGGGAACAGGACCGCGTGAGCGACATCCTGCGTGAGAACGGCTACATCACCACCTCGACGAAGGACCGCGACTACTTCCACTCGCGGTACATCACCGAACCCGGCGGAGCCGTCTTCGAGTTCGCGACGATGGGTCCCGGCTTCACGCTGGACCAAGACCCCGCAGAGTTCGGCGAGGAGCTGAAGGTCCCCGACTGGCTCGACGTTGATCTCGAGCGCATCGAGGAGATGCTCCCGCCACTGAACACGAAGTAAGTCCGTCGGAGAACCCTCCGACGAGAACGAGAGAGTCGTCGGGCGGTGTCAGGAACTGGCACGCCGCCCGGCACCGAGAGAAAGCAGTGTGACGACGGACGGCCGCGAGAAGCGGACGTCCAGTCGACTGTCGCAGCGGACTGTTTTGAGCCACGAATGTCGAGCGACGAGTGCCTCCATGTTGTCTTCGACAACATCGCTCATCGAGGCCAGGCGCGTCTCGTCCTCGGTGGTGAAGTCGACGAAATCCGTTCGCCACGCCACTTCGTCGGCCGTCAAGCCGATCTCGGTAGCCAGTTGGTCCGCGGAGGTCCCCAACCCGATCGAGCCATCGGGAACGATAATATCCATAGCAGTTCACCAGGAGAGGAACGAGATATTGTTACAGACCCGATTACAGAATTCGATAATAGGTCGTAAAAAATCACGCGGCTTCGCGTAGCCGAGCCAACGCTACCCCGTCGACACGCCGCCGAACACTGCGTCGGTTGCCGGAAACGCACCAAACCGCTAAGTCGCATTCACGAGAAGACTGCGTGATGGGATATCAAGGGTACGCCGACTATTTCGACAAGAAACTGATCATCAGCGTGGCGACGACGGGCGGGTTTCAGGGGAAGGAAGAAAACCCGAACCTGCCCGAACAGCCCGAAGAGATCGCCCGCGACGTGGCGGCCTGCGAAGAGGCGGGAGCCTCTATCGTCCACATCCACGCCCGCGACGACGACGGCAAGAAGACGAAGGACGTGGCGCGGTTCCAAGAGATCCGCGACGCCATCGACAGCCACTGCGACGATATCCTCGTCAACTTCACCACGGGCGGCGGCGGAATCTTCTCACGCGAAGACCGTATCGCGCCGATTCTGGAGACGGACCCTCGGCCGGAGCTTGCGACCATCGACCTCGGGCCGGTCAACTTCGGGCAGACGCGGACAGCGGAAAACACTCGCGAACAGAACGAGGAGTACGCGGAAGCGATGCTCAACGCCGGTGTTAAACCCGAACTGGAGCTGTTCAACCCCGGTCACATCCCCGAGATGGAGCATCTCGTCGACCTCGACCTGCTCGAACCACCCTACTGGTGTACGAACATCTTCGGCCTCCAGAACGGGATGCCACCGGCTCCGCGGAACGTCGTCAACTTCGCCGACAACCTCCCCGCCGACTGCGAGTGGCAGACGCTCGCCATCGGCAAGCACCAACTGCCGCTGACGACGATGACCATCACGATGGGTGGCCACGTCCGCGTCGGGATGGAGGACAACATCTACTACCGGAAGGGCGAACTCGCCGAGAGCAACGCCCAACTGGTCGAGCGGACCGCCCGCATCGCCGCCGAACTCGAACGGCCGGTCGCCACACCGGCGGAGACGCGCGACATCCTCGGACTGTAACGGCGACGGGCGATGTCGGGGCCGGGTTTGGGCCGGGTTCGGGCCACACTGTAGTGTCCAACTTATATTGTTCATTAAAATTCGTTAGAAATTGGCACGAATACAACGTCCGGGTGGTATTATCCATGACATAGGAGAGACACAGGATGACAGTGGCAGTCGTCGATCCGATGAGATGGAATAATACGTGGTATAACATCTGTCGAGCCTAGTCTGGATAAACAGTACAACCGTAAATAAAAAACCAGATATAATCATCGTTATTCATTTAATTGACGTTCTAGTTAGTGTGTTTCGATTTATTCACGGAGAAACGCAGATTCGCGCTGAGACACATGTATTCAGTAGTAGTTGTATTTTTCTTGTGGATAGAGTCCGAGGGGAGGCGGGTCGAGAGACGACGACGCCTCAGAGAGCAGTCGGAGGTTGGCAAAGCGGGTACTGTGGACTCGGAGAACACGGACGGAGAAATCAAAGGACGCTGCTGCTCGGCGTGCTCACCGGTGGCTGGTGTCCGGGGAGAGCGTACCCTATCGGTCCGGGCAGTCGGTCGGCGGCAGCGTACCCACGTCCGTCACTGGGCTTCGTGACACGACGCGACGCGACTAGACATGAACTGCGGCGACGGTCACTGGGACGGTCGAATCGAGGATGACCGACTGGGTGACACTGCCGAACAGTGCCTTGCCCGCCGGACTCCGTTTCCGCCCGCCCATGACGACGGAGTCGGCGTCGAGTTCGTCGACGAGGTCGAGGATTCCCTCCGCGACAGGGACGTAGACCTCGCGTTTCTCCACGGACAGTCCGGCGTCGCGGAGCCGTTGGACTGTGGCGGCGACGGCCGGACTCTCCTCGTCGGGGAGGTCGTCGGTCGCGGACTCGTGGTAGGCGTGGGCGACTGTCACGTGAACTGCCCCGTCGTCCGTCGGAAGGTCGAGAACGTACTGTGCCTGTGCAGTTGCGCGGTCGACATCGTCGTCGACAGGTACCACTATCTGGTACATACAACAGTACACGGCGACGCCGTATTTGAATCCTCTCCCGACCGGGGTGCGTGGCGGGATTTGGCGAAAGGCCCCGGCTTTATCAACCACACTGCCGACAGGGGAAGCAATGACCTCGCGACGGCGGTGGACGGCCGTACTCTTTCTGTGCGTCGTAGCCGACGGGATGACCGCACAGCTCAGAGGCGCGCTGCTGCCGAACTTCCAGCGGACGTTCGAGGTCTCCGAACGGCTCCTCGGGTTCGTCGCACCGGCGGGAACGGTCGGTCTCGTCGTCGCCGTCCTCGTCGTCGGGATGCTCTCGGGCCGCCTTGACGTCCGACGGTCGGTGCTCGTCGGGGCCGTCGGCACCGCCGTCTGTCTCGGCGTCGTCAGCATCGCGTCCTCCTACGGGCTGCTCCTCGCGCTCTTTCTCTTGCAGGGCGCGAGCATCGGTGTCGTCCGCGCGCTCGACCGGCCGCTGTTGGGCCATCTCTATCCCGACGGCCGCGGTCGGATATTCAACCTCTACGCGCTGATGTGGGCGGTCGGGGCGACGGCCGGGCCGCTCGTGGCGAACGCCGTCCTCGCAGTCACCGACTGGCGGGTGACGTACGCACTTCTCGCGGGCGTCTTCCTCCTCGTCGGTCTCGGTGTCACGCGACTCGACCGTCCCGAGGTCGCGGGGGCCGAACAGTCGCTCTCGTGGGACGGACTGCGGACGGTCCTTCGCCATCCGTCGGTCCGAGGGATGGCACTCGCGCTCGTCGTCAGCGGTGGCATCGAGGGAATCATGTTCACCTGGCTGCCGTACTACGCCGGGACCTTCTTCCCGCAGTCGACCGCGAACCTGCTGCTCTCGGGCTATCTCGTGATGTACATCCCCGGGCGGTTCGCCTACGGTCTGTTCGCGGACCGCCTCCCACCGCTGACGCTGGTGTTGGGTCTCGCGGTGCTCGCACTCCCCATCGTCGCCCTCGCGTTTCTGGGCGGGACGACGGCCACACTCGTCGCCGGTGTCCTCGGGTTCGGTCTCCTCGTCTCCGGCTTCTTCCCGACGCTCTCGGCGTTCGGTGTGAGTGCCGTCCCGCAGTACAGCGGCCCGGTGAACGCCATCGCGACGGCGGCGAACTACGTGGGTCTCTCGGCCGCCCCCGTCGTCGTCGGCGTCGTCGCCGACCAGTACGACATCGCCACAGGGATGGGGCTGCTCCTTCCGACTGTCGGCATTCTCGCCATCGTCCTCACAGTGACGAGATTCCGGATCAACGGCCGCGCCGCGAAGAGCGTCGAAGCGTAGTCCCGGCCTGTCGCATCGGCGAGAGACCGCAACACCTACTATTCGTGCGAGCGGTGTGCTTGCTGTATGCAACCAGTCCGCATAGCGGGCGTTGGGTCGACAGCGTTCGGTGTCCACACCGAGCGCGCCGGCCGTGACCTCTTCGCGGAGGCCGCCCAGACAGCAATCGCCGACTCAGGAGTGCCCCGAGCCGACATCGACCACCTCTGCTACGGGAACTTCGTCGGACCCGTCGCAGAACAGCAGGGCCACCACGGCCCGCTCATGGCCAAGGCCGCTGGGGTGACTGCCCCAGCAACACGGTACGAGAGCGCCTGTGCCTCGGGTGGTGTCGCGCTCGCCGGTGCCATCGATATGCTCCGGGCGGGAACCGCCGACGTCGTCCTCGTCGGCGGGATGGAACGGCTGACCAACCTCGACACCGAGACAGCCACGAAGGGGCTCGCAATGGCGGCGGACGACCTCTACGAGAGTCGGGCGGGCGTGACGTTCCCGGGTGCCTACGCCCTCATGGCCCGTGCGTACTTTGAGGAGTTCGGGGGAACCCGCGAGGAACTCGCGGCCGTCGCCGTCAAGAACCACGCGCACGCACTCGACAACGAGAACGCACAGTTCCAGCAGGCCATCGACGTCGACGATGTGCTCGAGGCACCGAGAGTCGCCGACCCCCTCGGTCTCTACGACGCCTGTCCGATCACCGACGGCGCGAGTGCGTCCGTCCTCGTCAGCGACGACTACGCCGACCAGCACGGGATCGACAGTGCCGTCTCGGTCACCGGGTCCGGGCAGGGGACCGACACGCTCGCGCTCCAGGGCCGCGAGTCGCTCACCCGCACGCCGGCGACCGAACGCGCCGCAGCTGACGCCTACGACGAGGCGGGAATCACGGCCGACTCGGTCGACCTGCTCGAAGTCCACGACTGCTTCACCATCGCCGAGGTCCTCGCGCTGGAGGGGCTCGGTCTCTACGAACCGGGGACCGCGATCGCTGCGGCTGCCGACGGCGAGACCACCCGCGAGGGAGAACTGCCGGTCAACCTCTCCGGGGGGCTGAAGGCGAAGGGCCACCCCGTCGGCGCGACGGGCGTGGGGCAGGTCGTCGAACTGACCAAGCTGCTCCGCGGCGACCACGTCAACAGCGACGCCGTCTCGGACGCCTCGGTCGCACTCGCGCACAACGCTGGTGGGACGGTCGCCAGCGCGGTGGTGCACGTGCTGGAGGTGTCGGCGTGATGCCGTCCGAGCGAGCAGCCGGCTACGACGACCTCCTGGACGCCGTCGACGACGGACGGGGCTATTACCTCGCCTGCACCGAGGGGCACGGCTCGCTGCCGCCCCGTCGGGTCTGCCCAGAGTGTGGCGACGACACGCTCTCCGAGGAACCGCTCCCGGAGACCGGAGCAGTCGAAACCTACACTCAGGTCCACGTTCCCGGGCCACGGTTCGACGGCGAGACGCCCGTCGTCGCCATCGCCGACTTCGGCCCGGTGCGACTGACTGGGCGGGTGCAAGCAGAGGTCGCTGACGTCGAGGTCGGTGTGCGGGTGTCGCCGACGGTCGCGACGTCGAAAGCGGGTGAGCGACATCTCGCGTTAGAGCCCAGCGAGCGCCGGTAGCACTAAGCCCCAGTCCTTCGGCATCTTGACCATGCAGCATCCACTCGATGGACACCAACCTGCGGTCGCAGTGTCAGCCTTCGTCTCGGAGATGTCCTACCTCGTCGGCGACGTCGCTGTCGACGAGCGCGCGAGCCTGTGGCCCTTCACCTGCCTGCGCGGCGACGGTGGGGCGACGGTCGTCGGCAGCGAGACTAACGTCCAGGAGTTCACGATGCTCCACGGAGCCGAACTCGGCGACGAGGTGACCGTGGGCCACAACGTCGTCGTCGACTACGCCACCGTCGAGGACCACTCGCTCGTCGGGATGCAGAGCGCGGTACTGCGCGGGGCGACCGTCGAATCGAACTGCATCGTCGCCGCCGGAGCCGTCGTCTTGCAGGGGCAGACGATACCCGAGGGGCACATGGCCTACGGCGCGCCCGCAGAGACGAAGCCGCTCACCGACGACCAGCTCGACGAGATCGCACGCGTCCACGAACATTACGTCGAACTCGGCCAGCAGTACAAGTCGGCCGGTCGCTTCGAATAGGGCGTCGGATTCGCCGCGAATCGCTGCCACCTTCCCGATAGTTTATGTTGGTTGCTCTGCCACCCATTGGTACGCGCACCTATGACAGCTCAAGCCAACGAAGAGAGAGACATCGTCCACGAGCCGAGTCAGGAGTTCGTGGAGTCGACGAACGTCTGGGAGTTCATGCAGACGTACGGTATCGAGGACTACGACGAGCTTATCGAACGGACCTGCACAGATGTAGAGGGCGTCGAGGAGAGCGGCGTCGAGTGGTTCTGGGACGAACTCGTCGATTATCTCGGCATCGATTTCTACGAGGACTACGAGACGGTTCGCGACAATTCCGAGGGCCCACAGTTCTCCGAGTGGTATCCCGGCGGCCGCATCAACATCGCGCACAACACGCTCGACCGTCACGCCGCCGTCGATTCGGAAAAACGGAACTCAGTCGCCTGCATCTGGGAGGGCGAGGACGGTACCGTCCGCGAGGTGACCTACCACGAACTGCATCGCCAGGCGAATAAAGTCGCGAACTACCTCGAATCGACGGGCATCGAGACGGGCGATACAGTGGGGCTGTATATGCCGATGGTCCCCGAGGTCATCTCCATCCTCTACGGCTGTTTCAAAGTCGGTGCCATCGCGGTCCCCATCTTCTCGGGCTTCGGCGTCGACGCGACGGCCACCCGCATCGAAGACTCGGAGTGTTCGGTGCTGTTCACTGGTGACGGCTTCCAGCGCCGTGGCGGCGAGATTCTCTTGAAAAGCTCGGCCGACGACGCCATCGACGAAGCGGGCTACGTCGAGCACACCGTGGTCTTCGACCGATTAGGTGCCAGCAACGACGGCAGCACCGTCGACGTTCCGTGGAACGCTGACCGCGACGAGTGGTGGACCGACGCCATCGAGACGCAGGACGACGCCTACGACACCAAGGAACTGCCTTCGGACCAGGAGTCGATGCTGCTGTACTCCTCAGGCACGACGGGCAAACCGAAAGGGATCGTCCACACCCACGCTGGCGTCCAGCTGCAAACAGCGAAAGAAATCCACTTCGGCTTCGACCAGAAGCCCTCTGATAGGTTCTTCTGGGTTTCAGACATCGGCTGGATGATGGGACCCTGGACGTTGATTGGAAACCATACCTTCGGCGGCACCATCTTCATGTACGAGGGCGCGCCCGACCATCCCGAGCCGGACCGCTTCTGGGAGATGATCGACCGCCACAAGCTAACGACGTTCGGCATCTCACCCACTGCGATTCGTGCACTCCGCAAGTACGACGACGAGTGGGTCGAGAAACACGACCTCTCGAGTCTCCGCCTGCTCGGCTCGACCGGCGAACCCTGGGACCCCGAGTCCTGGCAGTGGTTCTACGAGAACGTCGGTGGAGGCGAAGCACCCATCATCAACATCTCCGGCGGCACCGAAATCTGCGGCTGCTTCCTCATGCCCATGCCGACCCAGCCGCTGAAACCCTGCTCGCTCGGTGGGCCGGGACTGGGGATGAACATCGACATCGTCGACTCCGAGGGCAAGTCCGTCGCCGACGACCACGAACGCGGCTTCCTCGTCGCCCGTGATTCGTGTCCCTCGATGACGAAGTCGCTCTGGGAGGGCGACGAGCGTTACTTGGACACCTACTGGTCGACCTGGGAAGACCTCTGGGACCACGGCGACTGGGCGCAGAAAGACGAAGACGGCTTCTGGTTCCTGCACGGCCGCGCCGACGACGCGCTCAACGTTGCCGGGCGGAAGGTCGGTCCCGCCGAAATCGAAGGCGAACTCATCGAACACGAGGCGGTGAATCAGGCGGTCGCAGTCGGCGTCCCCGACGACACCACCGGGACCGCCGTCGTCGCCTACATCGTGCTGGAGGACGGAGCCGAGGAGTCTGACGACCTCCGTAGCGAACTCCGCGCGCTCGTCGGCGAGGCACACGGCAAGCCGTTCCGCCCACGCGAGATACTCTTCGTCGACGAGTTCCCGAAGACCCAGTCGGGGAAGATCATCCGCCGCGCGATTTCGTCCATCTATCAGGGCGAAGACCTCGGCGACATGAGCAGCATCGAAAACCCCGAGGCACTGGACGCCATCGAAGCGGCGCGCTGACGGTCAGACGACGGATACTTTTGAAAAGGCAACAGCAACGGCTGAGTCGTGACGGGGGACAGGCCGCCACGGCAGGGTGACATCCGGATCGGACTGCAGTCGACAGCGACAGGTGATTACTCGGCGCGTTCGGCGTACGGTTCGAGACCAGCCTCCTCCATCCGGGTCTTCAGTCGGTTACGACGGGCGGTGCGTTCCTCCTCGGCCATCCGCTCTTGTGTCCAGACCTCGCCGCTCGTGTCCTGGTGGACCTCGACGGTGTCGACGCCGTCGAGTGCTTCGACGCGGTCGACGACCTCGTCGGCCATCTCGAGGAAGTACGTGCAGAGCTGTGAGGTCAGGAGGAGGTCGATGGTGACCTCGCGGTCGTCGACCTCGATTCGCTCGACGAGTCCGAGGTCGAGGATACTGATGGGGTGGTCGCTCATACAGCTACAGGGGTCGAGGACCTCGCCGAGTTCGGTCTTGATCCGTGATTTGAGTTCGCTGTCGAACTCCTGGTCCGGGGTGACGTGGGTTTCGGTGCTCATGTCTGGGGGGCAGGGACCTCGTAGGTCGACCACGGTTCGGCGGGGTACTGGTCGAGTTCCTCGCGTGCTTTCGCCCAGCGGTCGTTCTTGATGTCCTTCCGGACCTGGTCGGGGTCCTTCCCGAGCAGTTCGAGCGCGTTCTCGCCGAGGATGTTGCGCTTGTCCTGTTCGGTGATGTCGGGGTAGTCGTACTGTGCTTTGAGGTCCTCGGGCATCTCCATGTTCCAGAGCCCCTCGATGGGCGGCTGTGGATGGAGCGCCGTCGCCCCGCTGGCGAACAGCACGCGGTCGGAGCCGACCCAGTAGAGCAGTTCGCCCATGATCTTCGCGAACTTCCGCGGGCGGGTGTTGACGAGACAGACCGAGTTCTCGAGGTTGGCGTAGACGTTGTCGTTGCTCGCCATCGCCCAGATGGTCTCTTCGAGGAACGAGAAGCCGACGTGGATGACCTCGAAGTTGAGGTCGGGATACTTGTTCGCCGCTTCCTCGACGTCGTCGATACGGAAGTACTTGGTCGGGGCCTTCGCGAACGGGATGAACTTGTGGATGGCGACGGTGTCGACGTCGAGTTCGTCGGCCTTGTCGAGAATGGGCTGGACGGACCGCTCGTTCAGCTGCAGCGAGAGGTCCTGTCCGTTCTGGTAGCGCGCCGGGTAGAGCTTGATGCCGTCGACGTCGCGCTCCTTGACGAAGTGTTCGACCTGGTCGACCGCGTCGTCTTCGAGCGGGTTGATGTCGGCGTACATCCCGACGCGGTTGGGGTTGTTGTCACGGAACTCGAAGCCCTTCTCGCGGGAGACGTAGCCGTCGTGGAAGTAGTCGTCCAGCGGCAGCGAGTGATAGACCGTGTAATCGATCTGGCTCTCGAGGAAGAGCAGTCGCGCCAACTCCTCGGGCTGGTGGTCGCGGTAGAAGACCTCCTCCGAGGGGACGTGGCTGTCGGGGAGGAGCTTCTCGCCGAGTTCGAAGGTCTCGTCGTCCCACCGCTGGGCGTTGTCGTGTTTGTGGTTCTCCGGTGTATGGTTGAAGCAGTGGGAGACGGAATCCACCACTAGCGCTCCATTGTCTAGCATGGCCGTATGGTGGTCTCTCACATCGTGTATTAAAGTTTAGGATGAATACGGCACTTGCGAGTGGACACAGGATAGAGAGGCGGAGTCGGACCGAGAGTCTGGCGTCGGCGGCGACGAAGATTTAATGTGATACGGTGTCGCAGGACAATCGAGCTATGACAGGACGACTCAGTGGAACGGCTGCACTCGTGACGGGAGCGTCGTCGGGGAACGGACGAGCAATCGCACGGCGATTCGCCGAAGAAGGGGCGAGCGTGACGGTCGCGGACGTCCGCAAAGACCCGCGTCTCGGTGGCGACCCGACACACGAAGTCATCGAAGCAGCGGGGGGCGAGGCACAATACGTCGAGACCGACGTGACCGACGTCGACGCACTTCGGGACGCTGTCGAGGCGACGGTCGACGCCTACGGGAGTCTCGACGTGATGGTTAACAACGCAGGCGTCGAACGGCAGTTGCCCATCGAGGAGGCGACGGAGGAGGACTTCGCGTGGCTGATGGACATCAACCTCAAGGGCGTCTACTTCGGCTGCCAGGCCGCCATCGAGACCATGCTCGAGCAAGACGGAGGAGGGACCATCGTCAACATGTCCTCCATCGCCGGCATCCGCGGACTCGCGAACTCGTCGCTCTACTGCACCTCGAAGGGCGGCGTCACCAATCTCACCCGCGAACTCGCCGTCGAACACGGGGAGAACGACATCCGCGTCAACGCGCTCAACCCCGGCTTCATCGAGACGGCGATGACGATGGAGGACGGCGAGACGGCGGGCGGCATCCTCGACCAGACACCGCTGGGCCGTGCGGGGCAGCCCGAAGAGGTCGCTGACGCCGCACTGTTCCTCGCGAGCGAGGAGTCGTCGTTCGTCACCGGCCACAATCTCGTGCTGGACGGCGGCTTCACGGCGTAGTGACGGACTGACCGCCCCACGACGTGACGGCTGGAGGTATTTTTAATAGACTGTGCCAACGTGATACACGCGTATGCTACACGCTACGGGGCCAATGTTGACGGTCGATGTGGGAGAACAGGAAACGGTAGAGACCGACATCGACGACGTACTCGAGACGTTCATCGGTGGGCGTGGGGTCGCCACCCGCCTCGCGCACGAGCGCGTCCCGTTCGACGCCGACCCGTTCGGCCCGGAGAACAGTATGTTCTTCTCGACCGGACCGATGCAGACGTCGAACATGAGTTTCACCGGGCGGATGAACTGCACGAGTCTGTCGCCGCTCACCGGTGGCTTACTCTCGTCGAACGCCGGCGGCTTCATGTCGCGAAACTTCGCGGACACCGGCTACAGCGTCGTCGAGTTCACCGGTGTGAGCGACGAGCTGGTCGTCGTCCACGTCCGCGACGACGGCGTCGAGTTCGAACCGGTGCCGGACCTCGAAGAGGCGACGGTCCCCGAGACGACGGAGTACATCGAAGAGACGCACGGGCTGTCGGAAGAGCACGTCGCCTGCATCGGCCCGGCTGGCGAGAACCGCGTCCGCTTCGCCTCTATCATGACCACGGAGAGTCGCGCGTTCGGCCGCGGCGGTCTCGGAGCCGTCCTCGGTGCCAAGAACGTCAAAGCAATCACCTTCGCAGGCGACTCCCGCCGAGCAGTCGAGATTCCGCCGGTCCAGATGGACGTCCACCGCGAGGCCGCCACGAGCGACCACATCATGAAACAGCAGGGGACGACGAGCGTCACCGACCTCGCCAACGAGGTGGGTGCCCTGCCGACGCGCTACTTCTCCGAGCTCAAGTTCGAGGGCGTCGAGGGCATCAACGGCGACCGTGTCGCCGAGAAGAAGTACAAGAAAGGCACCTGTTCGTCCTGTGCGTTCGCCTGCAAGCTCCCGACGAGAGACGAGGAGCGCGGCGTCGAAACCGAAGGCCCGGAGTACGAGACGGTGATGTCGTTCGGCTCGAACTGCTCGGTCGACGACATCGTCGACGTCATGAAGTCGAACGAGCTGTGTGACCGCTACGGGATCGACACCATCAGCGGTGGCAACGCCGTCGCCGCCTACCTCGCGAGCGAGGACGAGTTCGGCAACGTCGATCTCATCCACGAACTGGTCGAGAAGATCGCGTTCCGCGAGGGCGTCGGCGACTTGCTCGCGGAAGGCATCGCCCGGTTCCACGACGAACTCGGCGTCGACAACTGGACGGTCAAGGGGCTGGACTTCGCGGCCCACGACGGCCGCACCCTGAACGGACAGGGTCTCTCCTACGCCGTCGCCAACCGCGGCGCGGACCACATGTTCACCACGATATACGCCTGGGAGTATCCGCTCGTCGCCCAGGACGAGGCCCTGAAGCCGACCGGTCTCGAGGGGAAGGCACCACACGTCGTCCGCCAGGAGAACGCCCGAGCACTGGAGGACTGCGGTATCGTCTGTCGCTTCTCGCGGGGCTTCATGACGCCCGAACGCTTCGAGGGACTGTTCGGAGCCGACTACGACGACCTGCTCGCAGTCGGCTCGAAGGTGGTCGAACTCGAACGTCACTTCAACAACCAGCGCGGCTTCGACCGCGCAGACGACACGCTCCCATACGACCTGCCGGACTTCGAGGCCGCACTCGACGACTACTACGCGCAGCGCGACTGGAACGAGGACGGAACGGTCCCGGACGGATACGTCGACGACGCGCCCGTCTCGGCCGACTAAACGAGTCCACGAACCCTTTTTTTGCCGTTCTCGACCCCGAAGCGACAGCCACGCACTCGGGGCCGCCGCTGGCCGGTGTCAGTGAGTGTTGTCTCTATTGGAGACTGGTGTCTCTGTTGGAGACTGGTGTCTGTGTCGGTGAGCGCGACGGAGAAAGAGAGAGCCGACGAACGAAGACCGCTACTTCACGACGTCGATCTTCGCGCGGTCGATGGACAGTGCGACTGCGGCGACGACCACGAGTCCCAGGATGATCTCCTGGACGAACGAGTCGATGCCGAGCAGGTTCATCCCGTTGTTCAGCACCGCGATGACGAGCACGCCGAGGATGGTCCGGTGCGGGCCACCGACGCCGCCGGTCAACGCCGTCCCGCCCATGACGATGGCGGCGATGCTGGGCAGGAGGAGTCCGCTCCCGATGTTCGGCGAGGCCGACGAGATACGCAGCGTCAGCAGGACGCCCGCGATACCACAGAGCAGCCCCGACAGGACGAAGGGGTAGATCTTGTAGCGGTCGACCTTCGCGCCAGCCAGTTCGACGACGCGCTCGTTCTCGCCCAGCGCGAAGCAGTAGCGGCCGAACTTCGTCCGGAACGCCAAGACGATGGTGATGACGTAGATGAGCAAGCCCCAGAGCACGAGGTTGGGAATCCCGAGGACGTCACCGGTCGAGATAGTGCGGATGGCGGGATTCCGGAAGGTGATCGTCGACCCGCCGGTGATGATCTTCCCGACCCCGGCCATCACCGAGAGCGTCCCGAGCGTGACCAGGAACGAGGGTACCTTGAGCTTCGTGAACACGATACCGTTGAAGAGGCCGGCGAGCATCCCGACGCCGATGGCGAGCGGGATGGCCAACAGGCCGAGTCCGAACTGCGAAATCAGGACGACGGTCACGACGCCCGTCAGCAACACGACCGACTCGACCGAGAGGTCGATGCTCTGCTGGAGGATGGGGAAGGTACCCGCCAAGGCCACCAAGAGCAGTGTGACGGCGTTCTTCGCGACGTTGTCGAGCAGGTTGGCTTCGGTGAAGAACCGCTCCGTCGTGAACGTGAAGATGAGCATCAGCCCGAACAGCATGACGAACGGGCCAAGGTCCTGAATCCAGTCCTGGAGGGTGCGTTGCTCTCGTTGTGCCGTAATCCACTTGCTGACGCTGCTTGTACTCATTGTTAGATCATCTCCTGTATCAGGTCTTCTTCAGTCGGTTTGTTCCCCGGTGAGGCGTCGAAGGTCTCGCCGACGAACTCGCCTTTCGCCATCACGGCGATGCGGTTCGACATCCCGATAACCTCCGGCAGCTCGTCGCCGATGAAGACGATCGAGACGCCTTGCTCGGTCAGCTCACGGCAGAGCCGGTACACTTCCTCCTTGGCACCGACGTCGATCCCCCGGGTCACGTTGTCCATAACGAGCACCGGGGTCTCTTGGGCCAGCCAGCGGGCGATGACGACCTTCTGCTGGTTCCCGCCGGAGAGGCCGTGTACCAGCGCGTCGGGACCGGGCGTTTTGATCGACAGCTCCTCGATGGCGTCGAGCGTCGCCTCCTCCTCGGCGTCCAGATCGAGCAGCGGCAGATTGCCGTTCATGTCTCGGACCATCGCCAGGGAGGTGTTGACCCGGACCGACTGGTAGAGCAGCAGGCCCTCGGATTTCCGGTCCTTCGGGATGTAGCCGACGCCCGCGTCGACCATGTCAGAGACCGTCGGGTTCTGTAAGGTAGTCCCGTCGACGGAGATCGAGCCATCGGTAATGTTGAGGTCGCCCGCGAGCAGCCGTCCGAACCGCTGCTTGCCGGATCCCTCGACACCGACGATGCCGAATATCTCGCCCTCGCGAAGCGAGAAGGAGATCGGCCCGACCGTGTCGTCGTGGGTCACGCCGTCGACGGTCATCGTCGGCTCGCCGAGGTCGCTCTCGCGTCGCTGGTCGGGGACGCGGTAATACTCGTCTGCGGTCTCTCGACCGACCATCGCTTGTTGCAGCGACTCGGTGGTCGCTTCGGCTGCGGCGGTCTCGTCGACGCGCTCGCCGTCTTTGAGGACGTAGATACGGTCGGAGATCTGCAGCACCTCGTCGAGTTCGTGAGAGACGAAGACGAACGTCGCCCGGTCCCGCAGTTCGTTGACGAGGTTGAACAGTATCTTTCGACCGCTCTCCTCGAGACCTGCCGTCGGTTCGTCGAGCAGAATGACGGGGTTCTCCGACTTCTGGGAGACGTGGAACGCCTTCGCGATTTCGAGCATCTGCCGCTCGTTGAACGAGTAGTTGCGGACACGCTCGTCGACGTCGATGTTGATGCCGAGGTCGTCGACGAACGCCTGCGCCTCCTCGCGCATCCGCTCCTTCTCGAGCACGCCGAAGCGCTCCATCTCACGCCCGAGATAGAGGTTCTCGTAGCCCCGCATGGTCGTGATGACGTCCTGTTCCTGGTGGACGAGCGAGACGCCGTAGTTCGCCGCCTCCCGCGGGTTCGTGAACGTGACCGCTTCGCCGTCGACGTACAGTTGCCCCTCGTCGGCCTCCAGCACGCCGGTCAGGATGTTCAGGAGCGTGCTCTTTCCCGCGCCGTTCTCGCCAACCAGGCCGATGACCTCGCCGTGGTCGACCGCCAGCGACACGTCCTTGAGGGCCTGTACGTGGCGGAACGACTTCGAGATGCCCTCGACGCGGAAGCTGTGGTCGTCTCCGCGTGTCGAGGTGGTTCCCTCGGCAGTTGTCGTGTCCGTGTGTATCTCTGATGCCATGTGGGGTTGTAAGCGTTATTTGAGCGGGTTCGACTGGAACCGGTCACGGTACAGTTGGGTCGTCTCTTCCTGTGTCGCTTCGTCGGTGTAGACGCCGGGCAGTTCGTAGCCGTTTGGCTTGTCCGCGTCCTTCCAGTCGAGGACTTCCTTCATGTCTTCGAGGTTCATGGGCTGCATGTCGATCTGCGGGTCCCACGCGTCCTCGCCGGCCTCGACGACGGACATCTTCGTCCAATCGTAGGGCGTCTCGCCGGAGAAGATCGCCTCGTTGTAGTCGGCGGCGTCGACGACCGGAAGCCGGTCGATGACGTCGGTCCACTCGTCGGGGTTCTTCACACAGACCGGCGCGTTGAACGACATCATCTTCTCCGCGTCGCTGAGCGTGTGCCCGTTGATGTAGTCGTGACATTTCGCGACCGACCAGCCGGCCTGCCACGGGCCCATACCCGAGACGGTGCCGGTCATCCGGTCCTCGGCGATGGCCGCGAGTCCGGGTTCGCTGGCGTCGATGCCGACGACGGGCACGTCGATGTCGTTCTCCTCGAGGATGGTGAGTCCACCCAGCGCGACGGCGTCGTTCTGACCGAAGAAGCCGTCGATCTCGTCGCCGAACTGCGAGACCTTGTCGTTCATGACGCTACGGGCGTCCGAGCGGATGAAATTGCCCGGCTGGCGCGGCCCCGCCATCTCGATGTCCGGATATTCCTGGAGTGCCAGGTCGACACCTTTGTTCCGACCGATGTTGGGGGCCGTACCGCGGTTGCCCTCGATGTGGACGAACGTTCCGCTACCGCCCATCGCCTCGAACAGCATCTTCGCGCCCGAGTAGGCGTGGTTGACGAAGTGGGGCGTGAAGAACGTCACGTACTCGTCGCCGGCGTCCTGCGGGACGAACCAGTCGGCGATGGTGACTGCGAGAACACCCGGAATTTCGCCCTCGACCAGCGTCTCCGCCAGCGTGATTGCGGCGGCGTTGGTGTAGGTCTGTCCGGCGATGAAGTCCGCGTTGTTCGACACCGCTGTGTCGAACTGCTGTTGCTGTGTCTGGACCTCACCGTTGTTCGTCTGGACGTTCGGTTCGTAGCCGAAGGCTTCGCACGCCTCGAGGTAGCCCTTCTCCCAGCTGAGCCAGTAGGAGTTCTGTCGGTTCGCAATGGAGCCCATCGACGTGAGCTGACCGGACCCGCCGTCGCCACCGGATCCGCTCCCGGTCGAGCCGCCGTCACCGCTGGTTCCCCCGCCAGATCCGCCGTCACCGCCGTCGCTGCCACCGGTACAGCCAGCGAGACCGGCGAGCGCGCCAGCCGAGCCAGCTGCGGTGGTTGCTTTGATAAACTGCCGTCTCGAATGGTCGGTGCTATCCCTTGTCATGTGTGTTCACCACGTGGTTTCGAGTAGGAGTATAAATAGCTTGGGGGAATCGTCACGTTTGTTGATGTGAGAGCAGCCGAGCGGCGTCGTTCGGAGCCGCACACGGTCGTCTGCGGGCGGAGCTGTGTAGTCGTCGTCATGGTCAGTACATCACCTTGCCAGCGGAGACGTTGATGTCCTGTCCAGTGATTCGGGCGGCTTCCTCCGAGCAGAGGTAGGCTGCGACGCTGGCGATGTCCTCCCGCTGGACGAGTTCGTTGCGTGGACTCTGCGCTTCGGTCTCGGCGCGGACGTCGTCGTAACTCCGCCCTGTCGCCTCCGCCTGTTGCTCGAAGACGCCGCGGATGCGCGGGCCGTCGACCGAACCGGGACAGATGGCGTTGACGTTGATGTCGTACTCGCCGACTTCGAGCGCGAGCGTCCGGGTGAAGCCGATGAGTCCCATCTTCGTCGCCGCGTAGGGCGTCCGGTTCAACAGCGGTTTCTTGCCCGTCACCGACGAGATGTTGACGATACGGCCGAAGCCACGGTCTTTCATCACCGGCAGTATCTCTCGACACATGAAGAACGGGCCGCGGAGGTTGACGTCCATCGTCGCGTCCCACTCGGTCTGTTCGATCTCCTCGCAGGGACTCGTCGGGCCGGCGATGCCCGCGTTGTTGACGAGGATGTCGATCTGGCCGAACTCGTCGAGCACGCGGTCGACGGTCGACCGAACGCTCTCTTGCTCGGAGACGTCGGTCTCGACTGCGAGCGCGCGCTGCCCCTCAGCTTCGACGAGTCGCTTCGTCTCTTGCATCTCGTCCGCGTCGAGATCAGCGATAACCACGTCTGCTCCGTCTTGTGCAAGCCGTGTACAGATGGCTTGGCCGATTCCGCGACCACCGCCGGTCACGACGGCTATGCTATCGGACACCATGTTCCCTCATGCCACGCTCTGGTATATAATTCTACTGTATCCCTCACAATCGATGTGAGAGAACCGGCCAGAACCCACAGACGACGGCCGAATCGAAGAGGACGAGGCGGGTGTCGGGAGTGTCACGTGAGCGGTGTCGCGTGCGACGAGAGCTCTGGCAAGCGGGCCGCAACTGCACCGAACGGGCGGTCACTCTCACGCCCAAAGTGATTAATAGTCGAAGATGACACAGTCAACCGATGCCATACCAAGGCTACAGCGACTACTTCGACAAGCGGCTGATCATCAGCGTTGCGACCACCGGTGGTCACCAAGGCAAAGAGGCGAATCCGAACCTGCCCGAACAGCCCGAGGAGATCGCCCGCGACGTCGCCGAATGTGAGGAGGCGGGAGCCTCTATCGTCCACATCCACGCCCGCGACGACGACGGCGACGGGACCAAAGACGTCGCGCGGTTCCAGGAAATCCGCGACGCCATCGACGCCCACTGCGACGACATCATCGTGAACTTCACCACGGGCGGCGGCGGTATCTGGTCACGTGAGGAACGGATCGCGCCGATTCTGGAGACCGACCCCCGACCGGAGATGGCGACAGTCGACCTCGGGCCGGTCAACTTCGGACAGACGCGGACGGCGGTGAACACCCGCGAGCAGAACGAGGAGTACGCGGAAGCGA
This sequence comes from Halogranum gelatinilyticum, assembly GCF_900103715.1. NCBI lineage: Archaea > Methanobacteriati > Methanobacteriota > Halobacteria > Halobacteriales > Haloferacaceae > Halogranum > Halogranum gelatinilyticum. Next base: position 94,512 of record NZ_FNHL01000008.1, read on the forward strand.
TGCTCGACGCTGGCGTCAAGCCCGAGATGGAACTGTTCAACCCCGGCCACATCCCCGAGATGGAGCATCTCGTCGATCTCGACTTGCTCGAACCACCCTACTGGTGTACGACCATCTTCGGGATGCAGAACGGGATGCCCGCCCACCCGCGGAACGTCTTCGCCTTCGCCGACAACCTGCCTACGGAGAGCGAGTGGCAGGTGCTCGCACTCGGTCGCCACCAACTGCCGCTGACGACCACGGCGATCGCGGCGGGTGGCCACGTCCGGGTCGGGATGGAGGACAACATCTACTACCGGAAGGGGGAACTCGCCAAAAGCAACGCCCAGTTGGTCGAGCGGACCGCCCGCATCGCCGCCGAGCTCGAACGGCCGGTCGCCACACCGGCGGAGACGCGCGACATCCTCGGACTGTAACGGCGACCCTCTCGTTCGGTTTCCCTGTTCTGCGGCATTCGATACTCGCGAACGGACAGCGGCAGGAGCGAGGCTCACCCGTCGAATCCGGAGCGAAGAACACAGGAGAGACAGTCCCTCAAACCCCGATATCGGGGGTTTCGAGGAGCCAACAGAGTGGTTCTACGAGGGCAGAGACCTCGAACCACAGACGCGGAAAGCCGTGACAACAATCGTGACTGTGTGTTACACAATACACAGGCGCGTACAGAAGGAACTCTGTTGATCGGCTGTTGACCGAGTCATTGCCGGATTTCCACCGTTTCAACCCCGTTAGTCGGGGTTCGGGAATTATACACGATTATTCATCGTTGGCGAATATTATATACTGATCGTCGGTCGGTGCCCCCGCAGTCCGAGACCGGAAGGCGCGAGGGACAGTTATTTCGTCCAGACCAGGGAGAAACAAATTCAGAGGGGTGGCCGATTCGACAGTGCGGAATATTATATACCGGTGGCTGGTAATTGCTAGCATGACCACGACAGACGGGCGACGGACGCTCAAATCGACCGAGACGACGTTGGAGATACTCGACCTGCTCAAGGAGCGCGACGGTGCTCGCGTGACGGAACTAGCGGAACTGCTCGACCGGGCCCCGAGCACGGTTCACAGCCATCTCGCGACGCTGGAATCCCAAGAGTACGTGGTCAAAGAGGGCGACATCTACTATCTCGGGCTGCACGTCCTCGAACTCGGAGACTACGTCCAGAACCGCAAGGAAGCGTACAAGATGGCGAAGTCGTACACCGAGCAGTTGGCCGAGGAGACCGAGTGCCGCGCCGTCTTCGTCGTCGAGGAGAACGGTCGCGGGGTCTATCTCCACACCTACTCGGGGAAACACGCCGTCTGGCGGTACTCCACCGTCGGAAAGCGGTTCTACCTGCATCAGACGGCCGCCGGGAAGGCACTGCTCTCGCAGCTCTCGGCCGACAGAGTCGACGACATCGTCGACCAGTGGGGGCTCCCGCAGAAGACCGAGAACACGATCACCGACCGGGGACGACTGCTCGACGAACTCGACGAGATCCGCGAGCGCGGCTACTCGGTCAACCGCGAAGAACAGCTCGACGGCGTGAAGGCGGTCGGCGTCCCGGTCACCGGCCCGAACGACGAGGTGCTCGGCGCGTTCAGCGTCGCCAGCCCCGCCAACCGCCTCACTGGGGAATGGTTCACCGAGGAGCTGCCGAACGTCGTCCTCGGCGTCGCCAACGAGTTCGAACTCGAATACTCACTGTCGTAGAACTGTTACAGGTGTAGAACTGTAACGCCAGTCACGTGAGACACCACGCCCACCGTTACGAACCTAACCGTGTCACACCGCGTTGCCGAGTCGGCAGCCGTCGGTCAGTAGTCCTGTAGCTCCAGTTCGACGAGGTTCGCCGTGTCGGAGACAGCCATCGGCAACTCTTCGTTAAAGTACGTCCCTCGCGCACGACTCGCCGGGACGGCGACACTAATCGCACCCTTCACCTCGCGGTCGTCACCGGAGTCGGAGTCCAAGAGCGGGGCGGCGATACAACAGAGTCCGTTCAGTTGCTCTTCGCGGTCGAACGCGACGCCCTCGGAGCGGGCTGTCGCCAGTTCCTCTTTGAGGGCTGCTCGGTCGGTGATGGTCCGGTCCGTCGTCGGCGGGAGACCGTGACGGTCGAGGATCTCGTCGACGCGGCGTTCGTCCATGTGCGCAAGCACGGCCTTTCCCAGCGCGTTGTTGTGGAGATGTTTCCGGTGGCCGATGGTGTCGAAGTTGACCGCACCCTCGCCGCGGTTGTCGTAGATGTAGTAGCCGTAGCCGTGTTCTTCGGTCATCAGAATACACAGCTCGCCGGTCTCCTCCGCGAGTCGGTCGATCTGCGGCTTGCCGACCTGGTAGATGTCGAGTTGGTTGACCAGGTCGTGGCCCATGCTGAGGAAGTTCATACTGAGTTGGTAGCCGTCGTGCCGACGGACGACGAACTCGAAGTCGGCCAGCGTCTCCAGATGGTAGTACGCCGTGCTCTTCGCGAAGCCGAGTTCGGTGGCAATCTCCGTCGCCGACGCCGGTCCGATAGCGGCGACTGTCCGGAGTAGCTCGAGGGTTCGCCCCGAGGCTTCGATCCGTTTTCCCGTCCGGTTCTCGCTCATAGACGGTCGAATGGGCCGAACTATTATGAATGTTCACCACAGTTGAACGGGTGGCGACACCACGGTTGCAGTGAGCGGTACCGGAACGGTCGACGGTGAGGACTCGGCCGGGAGACGAGAGTATAGAGTCGTTGACACGGGCGCGACTCTTCTATCCGTTCGTCGGTCGAAACCACTCGAAGGCGAGGAGGAGATCGCGAATCCGTCGTCGATGTGGAAGTCGTGAACTGCCACGCTCTACAGAGGTTACACCTAGACGGAGATTCAACGGGAGTGAACGTCGTGTATGAGACTTGTTGACCCGGGAGGGTGGAGAGAACACACAGATTTCGGGGGCGATTCTCACGGTTCCTAGGCAAAATCGGCGAGGAGTTCGTCGATGATCAGTGGTAGCCGGAGAAGAGAGACGGGAGAGCGTTCTACAGGAGTGAACGAGACGCTCGGCCGAACAGTCGCTCGAACCGTCTCGTAGGGTGGAGTAGTGTGGGAAACAATTATTAACATATGGTCCTGTGTGGCATATGCGATGTACTATCAAGACGGCGAGGAGATCTTCGTCATCGACGGCCACGTCCATCTGTGGGACGCTCGTGAGGAGAACATCCAGCACGAAGGAGGCGAACAGTTCATCCAGTGTTTCTACGACTACCACACGGGGTTCACACCGGAGGAGCGACAGTGGAGCCTCGAAGAGTACCGCCACTACGGGGCCGAACGGATGACGAAAGACCTCTTCGGCAATGCCGCCGCCGACATGGCAATCTTCCAGCCGACGTATCTCACGGACTTCTACGACGAGGGGTTCAACACGACGGACCAGAACGCCGAACTCGCAGAGCAGTATCCCGAACGGTTCGTCCTCAACGGCAGCTTCGACCCGCGCGACGGCGAGGAGGGGATGCGCGAACTCGAACGGAAGAAAGAGCAGTACGACATCGAGGGCGTCAAGGTGTACACTGCGGAGTGGCGCGGCGAGTCGAAGGGCTGGCGGCTCGACAGCGACGACTCCTTCGAGTTCCTCCAGAAATGTGCGGACCTCGGCATCGACAAGATTCACGCGCACAAGGGACCGACGATTCGACCCCTGAACCGCGACGCGTTCGACGTAGCCGACGTCGACGACGCGGCGAGTTCGTTCCCCGAACTGGATTTCGTCGTCGAACACGTGGGACTGCCACGGCTCGACGACTTCTGTTGGATCGCCGCCCAGGAGCCGAACGTCTACGGCGGGCTGGCGGTGGCCGCGCCGATGGCACAGAACCGACCCCGGAAGTTCGGCGAGATCATGGGTGAGTTGCTGTACTGGCTCGGCGAGGACCGCATCATCTTCGGCTCCGACTACGCGCTGTGGAATCCGGACTGGCTGGTCGAGACGGTGATGAACGCCGAACTCACCGACGAGCAGAAAGACGAGTACGGCATCGAACTGACGACGGACGTGATGAAGAAGATCATGGGCGAGAACATCGCCGACCTCTACGACATCGACATCGAGGCGAAGAAAGAGCAGTTCCGGTCCGACCCGGTCACCGAAGAGTTCGGACTGGCCGACCACTACGGCGCCACGGACGCCACGGCGGACTGATGTCGAGTCGAACACACACGGACGCGCAGCCGACCGTCCGGCAGGTGCGTGACAGACTGGACAACGTGACGGACCCCGAACTCGACGAGTCTATCGTGAAATTGGACTACGTCGACGACATCACCGTCCGGGGGTCGATGGTCGACGTGACCTTCTCGCTCCCGACGGCGTGGTGCTCGCCGGCGTTCGCGTGGATGATGGCGACGGACGCCCGCGACGAGGTCGAGGCACTCGACGGCGTCGACCGGGCCACAGTCACGCTCCGCGAGCATATGCACGAGACGGAGATCACGGAGGGCGTCAACGGCCGCGAGTCGTTCGGCTCCGTCTTCCCGGACGCCGACGGCGGCGTCGAGAGCATCCGTGCGTCGCTCGATGACAAGGCGCGAGTGGGTCGGCAGTACGACGCGATGAACGAACTGCTGGACGCGGGGCTGACCGAGAGACAGATCGTCCGACTCGTCCGAGAGGATCTCTCGCTCGGCGACGAGACCGACGACGAGGCGGTCGTCTCCGTCCGCGACGGCACGGTGGTCATCGCCGTCGACAGTGACGTCCTCGCGGGCTACGTCGAGAAAGCAAAGGCGTCCGGCGTCTTCGACGCCCACGACGACCTCCTGTTTCGGACGCCGGAGGGCGAACCCATCGACCCCGACCGGTTCGACATCGTCCACAAGCGGACGCGGCTCGCGAAGGTGAACATGAGTGGGCAGGGCAACATCTGTGACGCGCTGAACGAGGCGCGGTTCGCCGAGGATAGACTCGGATAAGCGGAGCGTTCGGAGCGTTCAGAGCGTTCGGAGCGTCCGGAGAATCCAGCGGCTGTCGGCGGTAGCGAGTGGGCTCGTCGACAGACGGTAGGGGCACCGTTTTCGCGTGGATTGGTCCGACCCAGAGGTTTATAATGATAGATGAGTAGTGTACACTGTAATATGCTAGCAGCACGCTTGCACGAGTACACCGAGGAGATGGGCGAGGCACTCAGCATCGACGAGGTCGACAACCCGCAGATTACGCGGTCGGACGGCGTCGTCGTCGAGGTCGAAGGCGCGGGCTGGTGCCAGACGGACAACCACATCATCGAGGGGATGTGGACGGATTACGTCGAGCAGCAGCTGCCACTGACACTCGGCCACGAGAACGCCGGGACCGTCGTCGAGACGGGCGACGAGGTCACGCTCGTCGAGGAGGGTGACAAGGTCATCTGCCATCCGGTGATGACCTGTGGGAAATGTCGGCCGTGCCGACTGGGCGAGGATATGCACTGTGAGAACCTCGACTTCCCCGGATTGACGACCGACGGCGGGTTCGCCGAAGAACTCCTGACTGCCGAGCGTTCGGTCATCAAGCTCCCCGACGGCGTCGATACGACCGACATCGCGCCACACGCCGACGCCGGCATCACGGCTTACCACGCCGTAAAGAAGGCGACGCGACAGCTCAACCCCGGCGACCATGCCGTCGTCATCGGTGTCGGCGGCCTCGGCCACATCGGACTTCAGTGTCTGGACGCGACGAGCGCCGTGACCATCACCGCTATCGACCCGAAAGCGGCTGCCCGCGATCTCGCGGAAGAACTCGGCGCGCACCACACCGTCGACCCCTCCGCGGAGGACGTCGCGTCGGTCATCGACGACATCACCGACGGGACGGGCGCACAGCAAGTCGTCGACTTCGTCGGCCGCGACGAGACGACGGCACTCGCACCCGACATCGTCGCCGGTGGGGGCGACCATCACATCGTCGGCTACGGCGGTCACATCCACGAACCCGCCCAGTCGCTGGTCGACGGCGAGTTCTCCTACAAGGGGACGCTCGTGGGACGCTACGCCGAGTTACAGGAACTCGTCGCGCTCGTCGACCGCGGCGACGTCGACCTGCGGACGACCCGCTACGGTCTCGACGACATCAACACCGTCGCCGAGAAGCTCGAACACGGCGAGATCGAAGGCCGCGCGGTCATCACTCCCTGACCGGCCGGTCCGAATCAGTATTTATTGTATATTTGAGCAAGAAATCCACCACACAGCCAACGAAGTCGGTGATCGTAAGTACGCCATATATTCACACAATAAGTACATAGTATATGTCTCGAATCGAAGAACGCTCAAATAGTTCGCTTCAAAAGGAATCTAACCGCTATTACTGGATGGAGTTCAGATCGAATAGCTGCTACACGACCGAACGACAGAGTGGCCGGTGTCCTAATTGAGTCCAATTACTTCCAAATTTGTGTGCGGTGGTAACCGATGGTCGACAGCGGGCGGGCAGCCACAGTCACGATACGTATTTGCACTCGCGCCGAGTCCACTCGCTCGATGACCTTCTCCATCGCCGCGCGTGACCCCGAAGCGGACGAGTTCGGTGTCGCCGTCACGACGGGTATCGTCGCCGTCGGGGCGGTCTGTCCGTACGTCAGTGCCGACGCTGCCGTGCTCACCCAGTCGTTCACGAAGACCGAACACGGGGCGGACGCCCTCCGCCGAATCGCCGAGGGCGACGCCGTCGACGACGCCTGCACCGCACTCCTCAACGCGGACGAGCACGCGAGCTACCGGCAGGTCCACGGCGTCGACAGCGAGCGCGCGTTCACGTTCACCGGCGACGACTGCGTCGAGTGGGCTGGCTCGCGAACGGGCGAGAACTACACAGTCGCCGGAAACATGCTCGTCGGCGAGTCGGTCGTCGAGCGCGTCGCCGACGCCTTCGAGGCGGCCGAGGGTAGGCTCTCAGAGCGGCTGGTAGCGGCACTGGAGGCCGGGCAGGCCGCCGGTGGCGACAAGCGCGGGAAGGTGAGCGCGGCACTGCTCGTCCACGCGCCCGAGCCGAAACTCTTCCACAACCTCCGGGTCGACTACGCCGAGGAGCCGGTCGACCGGCTCCGGACGACGTACGAGAAGGCCGTCGAGGCACAGGCGTCACTCGTCGAGTCGACGGACGAGCAGTTGGGTTCGGGTGCGTATCCCGAAGAAATCCTGGCGTTCGGCCACAAGCACTGACTGCGGTGGTTCGCCGGTGTCAGTAACCCACGACTGAAGTCGTGGGCTTGTCAGTGGACTCCCCTTCTGACTCCGTAATGGAGTAGGTGTGGAAATCACCATTCAGGTTCAGCGTCCCTGACGCGAGCGCACACTGACAGGGTGCGCCTCCACTCGGAGACTTCTGCCCCGAGCGGAGTTTCTTGAGAAGTTTGCGAGCGATGTTCTTACTCGCGTTGTAGTCCGCGTTCAGTTCGTACTCGCACTTCTGACACACGAACTGGTGTTTCGACCGCCGATTCGACTCATGCGTAAACCCACATGACGAACACCGCTGAGACGTGTACGCAGGACTCACCTGCTCAACAGAGACGCCGAACATTTCGGCTTTATAGTCGACGTACTGGTAGAGCCGTCGGAACGCCCACGCATGGAATCGCTTTGCACCAACCATCCGCTCACGAATATCGGTAAGATTCTCGAACGCGATATGCGTACACCCGTGGTCGCAGGCTTCTTCGAGAATCTGGTTCGAGACACGGTGGATTTCGTCCTGCATCCAGCGGTGTTCGCGGTCTTTCATCGACTGAATCGACAGGTGTGCCGACCGAGTGCCTATCTGTTGCATCGACCCGCGAGTCTTCTCAAACTCTCGGCGTCGGTGGTTCATCTCGTCGGCGTTCCCGAAGAACGCGCCTGTGGAAGTCACGGCGAGCGAGCCGTCCACGTTCAGGTCAACACCAAGGACTGTTCTGTGCTTGGCGTCGGGAGAATCAGTTGTGGACTGTTCTTGCTCGTCTGTGGTTCGGCGCATCCGTGCGTGGAGGTAGAACGACTCCGTTTGGCGGTCGTACT